>JAVHPR010000379.1:0-8768 GCA_036170695.1 Bacteroidia bacterium | reverse complement strand
GGAGCTAAGATACTATTTTTTTACATGTCTAAAGCAGATAAGCAATTTTATTTTTTATAGTTTCAGGAAAAATAAAATCATATAAATTCAATGAAAGTGGAAAAGAATTTATTATTGATATCTTTAAAGATGGTGATTTTATTGGATATATACCTTTAATGAAGGATTGCATATACGAAGAATCGGCCATGGCGATAGAAGATTCGGAAGTGGTTTCTATCCCGAAAGAAGATTTTTTTCAGCTACTTCATTCCAATAACAATGTCGCTTTGAAATTTGTGAAACTAATATCAAATAATTATACGGAAGCCGAGGAAAAATTGCTAAAACTTGCTTATGATTCTGCCAGAAAAAGGGTAGCTGAAGCTATTATTTTCGTTTCCCATAAATATCTTGAACCAGAACAAAATGGATCGACTTTTACATTAAATCGTGAAAATATTTCAGCACTTTCAGGTATTTCCCCTGAATCGGTAAGCCGCAACCTTACCGATTTTAGGAATGAAGGCTTAATTGAAACCACTAATGGAAGCATAAAAATCACCAACTATAATAAGCTTGAAAAGCTTAAAAATTGATTTTTTTATAATGATAATGCATCCTGTGAGTTAAAGGACATTAAAAAACATAACAATTACAAATGAAACGGAATCATAAAAAAATTGAAATTATACCTGTTCCAACTATTCCGAACATTCCTTCAGTTATTCCTGAAATCATGCCTCAACCCGACAAAAACAAACCAGAACACTCATCACCTGATATCATACCATCCACCCATCCGGAAATAGCGCCTGTAAAGAAGCCTGAAGGAACTTTTAATTACATATATTAAACCCTGAATTAATTTACCTTAGATTTCATCGTTTGTTGGCAGCGGTTTGTGAAAAGCTCTTCTCTTAATCAATTTTTCAATTTCAACAGCCCAAAATACAATACTTGATGCTGCTATAGTTATTGCAAGTTCATAAAAAGTAAGTGGCTGTGTTCTAAATATTTTATTAAAAAATGGAGTGTAAATAATCATCAATTGAAGTGCAAAAGTTATTAATAGCGCAAACAACATTGGTTTGTTGGAAAACAATCCAATCTTAAATATAGATTCATTTGCTGAACGGATTGCAATTACATGCCCCATTTGAATAAAGCAAAGCACAGTGAATGCTATTGTTTGCCAGTGGTTATTCCCACTATGTATTGTCCATGCCTGCATTCCAACTGTTACCGCTCCTATTAAAAACCCTACCCACAAAATATGTATTGCCATTCCTCCTGAAAAAATATTTTGCTTTGGATTTCCAGGAGGGCGGTTCATGATGTTTGTTTCTGCAGGTTCAGATGCAAGTGCCAAGCCTGGCAAACCATCTGTTATAAGATTTATCCAAAGGATATGAATTGCTAATAGCGGAATGGGTAAACCGAAGAATGGTGCAAGAAAAATTGTCCATATTTCTCCGGAATTCCCGGTCATAATGTATTTTATAAATTTTAGAATATTATCAAATATCCTTCGACCGTGTTTTACAGCAACTACAATAGTGGCAAAATTATCATCAAGTAAAATCATATGTGATGCTTCTTTTGAAACTTCTGTTCCGTTTATCCCCATGGCAATACCAATGTCTGCATTTTTAAGTGCAGGTGCATCATTCACGCCATCGCCTGTCATTGCTACATAATGGTGTCTGTCTTGTAATGCACGTATGATTTTTAATTTTTGTTCGGGATTTACACGAGCATATACTTTAACCTTTTCTACTATATTTTCAAATTCCTCCTGACTTAACTTAGCAAGTTCTGAACCGCTCAATACCATATCATCTTCAGAAGTTATAATTCCCATTTGCTTTGCAACTGCTTTTGCTGTTAGTTTGTGGTCGCCGGTAATCATCACAGGAATAATTCCGGCATGTTTACATTCTGTTATCGCTAGTTTTGCTTCTTCCCTTGGAGGGTCAATCATTCCTGCAAAACCTATAAGGGTTAAGGATGTTTCTATTTCGTCTGCGTCTAATTTTTCCGGTAAGGATGGAAGCGTTTTCATTGCATATCCCAACACACGATATCCTTTTTCGGCCATTTCATTTACCTTAGATTCGTATTCAGGAATGCGTATTTTTTGATCTTCCGAGAGTTTGTTTAATAATACATCCACAGCACCTTTTGTGATAACAAGTATGCCGTCAGGTGTTTGATGTAAGGTAGTCATGCACTTTCGTTTTGAATCGAAGGGTATTTCTGCAATACGTGGAAATGCTTTTTCTATTTCAAACCTTTCAGTTTTATTATCAAACGCATATTGAACCAATGCCACTTCGGTTGAATCGCCTAGCCAATTTCCATCTTTGTCTTTTGAAATATCATTGTTCAGGGCCATAGCGTGGATCAGCATATTTCCGTCTGCAAAAACAGCCTCATGTTTTTTATCTGCTGTTTCAAAAATTTCCTGAACTGTCATTTTATTCAGGGTAAGTGTGCCTGTTTTATCTGTACATATATAACTGACAGAGCCGAGCGTTTCAACAGCCGGAAGTTTTCTGATAAGTGCATTGCTTTTTACTAATCTTTTTGCGCCAATGGCAAGTGCAATGGTTACCAATGCCGGCAATGCTTCTGGTATTGCTGCAACGGCAAGCGAAATAGAAGTAAGCAACATCGTTAAAACCTTTTCCCCCCGCAACAATCCGATAAGAAATATTATAGCGCATATAATCAGGATAACAACCGATAATCTTTTTCCAAAAGCAGCTAATCTTTTTTGCAAAGGAGTTGACGTTTCATCAGTTTGGATCATTTTTGCAATGCGCCCGAGTTCGGTGTTTGTACCTGTTGCGGTCACATAAGCCAGCGCACGACCATTTGTAATATTGGTTCCTTTGAATCCCATGTTGATCCGATCTCCAAGTGAGTATTCGCCATCAGGAAGTTCGTCGGGATTTTTTTCTACATTATGTGATTCACCGGTAAGTGTCGATTCATCCACTTTTACCTGATGTGTTTCAAAAAAGCGAACATCGGCAGGAATTATATTTCCGGCTTCAAGATGCACTACATCTCCCGGCACTAAATCAAAAGCTGGAATTTCAATTTCTTTACCTTCCCGTAAAATTCTTACGTTGATAGCGGCCATTTTTTTCAATGCTTCCATTGCTTTTTCAGCGCGATAATCTTGAAAAAAACCAAGAACTGCATTGAGGATTATTATAGCAAGAATAATTACGGTGTCGGTTATATCGCCCAATAGGCCAGATATAACTGCTGCTACAACCAGAATAAGAATCATAAAATCCGTTAACTGCTGCAATATCATTTGCAGAGCGGTTTTCTTTTTTTTATCTGGAATCTGATTTTTTCCAAACTCAGTTAATCGTTGGGTGGCAGTTAAATTATCAATGCCGGCTGGAGTTGTATTTAACAACTGTGCAATTTCAGAAAGTGGAAGCAGATGCCAGTTCATTTTTTAATATTAATTTCTTTATAAATGTATCATTAATGTCTGGTATAAAAGAATAATTATAAAAGCATCAAAACTTTAATTAAAAATCCCCGCCTTACGGGGCAGGGATTTTATAATTTCAAATTCATCATTTAAGGAATTTTTATTTTCCTTCTCATGCTTTGAAATTGTTGCTTCCCTTTCAGAAGCGTGTGGTGAATACCAATTTTTACTTTAAAAACCCTGCCTTACGGGGCAGGAATTTTTTAATTTCAAATCCATTTTATGGAAACTTTTAATCCCTTTACAAGCTTTGAAATTGTCGCTTCCTTTTCAGAAAGTGTATGATATATACCATTTTTTACTTAAAAAAAACTGCCTTACGGGGCAGATTTTTTTTATTTTCAAATTCATTTTTCAGGAAACTTTAATTTCCTTTACAGGTTTTGAAATTGTTATTTCCTTTTTAGGAAGTGTGAGCCGAAGTATGCCGTCTTCATATTTTGCATCAATTTTGTCAGTCAAAGAATTTTCAGGCAGTATAAAAGAGCGACTGAATGAACTGTAAGAATATTCTCTTCTTCTGATATTTTTATCCTCTTCTTTTTTTTCTTCTTCTTTTTCGGCGCTGATAGTTAGGACATTATTCTCGATTTCCACTTTAAAATCTTTACGTTCAAGACCAGGAGCGGCAAGTTCTATTTTGAAATCTTTTCCGTTTTCAATTATGTTTGCTTTTGGAACCAGAAGAGTTCCTCCGTCAAAATCAAACAAACTTTTATCAAAATCTAAAACACGCGAAAGTGAACTTCCGCCATTAAAAAAGTCGCTTACTATTGAAGGAAGCGCCATATTATTTCTTTTTACTAATAGTGACATAATTTTTATTTTTTAGGGTTTAATATTTATTTATGGATGCAAAATTACTCCTATGATACAAGTAAAATAAATGAACTTGCTCAAAGAAGGTTGTGATTGTAATCACTATAATTTTTATAATAAAATTATTTTTTAAAAAAATATTTTTTCTTTATTTCGAATAATTAGTTTTTGCTTCATCTCGTATTAAATTGCCTGATATTTGACTTGAATCACGGCTTTCATTGATTTTGAGCATATTCAACTTTTACATTTTAATGTTTCTTTGTAAACTGTGAAAAATAAATCATGAAGTTGTGAAAAGAAAAAATATTATTCTGCTTTCTTTTTTATTCATTGCTGTTGGAGTTGCTGCATATTTCTTTTTTTTCAGGGATGGAGAGCAATCATTTTTGTGGAGGACTTTTCCCGTTGAGAGAGGTAATGTCCGTGTTGCAGTTATGGCAACCGGTTCAATAAATGCGCTTACTACGGTGCAAGTGGGAACACAAGTTTCCGGAACAATTGCAAAATTGTTTGTTGATTTTAATTCAGTAGTGAAGAAAGGACAAGTTATTGCCTTGCTTGATACCATTTTTTTATCCGCGGCAAAAGATGATGCCGAAGCTATATTAGAAAAAGCCGCTGTGCAATTGAACCAAATGAAAATAGAATTTGAACGGGTGAAAAAATTATATGATGAGAATGTCCTTGCAAGAGCTGAATACGACCTGGCAGTCACAAATTATGAAAGTGCGAAAAGTACCTCCAAATCTGCTGTAGCTCAGTTAAACCGTGCAAAAATTAATTTACAATATGCAACTATTTTAGCGCCAATCAGTGGTGTTGTAATTTCCCGCGATGTAGATGTTGGACAAACGGTAGTTGCCAGCTTCAATTCTCCTGTACTGTTTACCATCGCTAATGATTTAACAAAAATGCAGGTTTATGCAAATATAGATGAAGCGGACATTGGACAAATCAAAACAGGGCAGGAAGTTTCATTTACTGTTGATGCTTATCCAAATGAAAATTTTTTTGGTGAAATAAAACAAATACGATTGCAGCCCAATGTGATTCAGAATGTGGTGAATTATACAGTAATTGTTGATGTGCCTAACCCTGATTTAAAACTACTGCCGGGGCTTACAGCAAATATTAACGTAAAAATACTGGATCACAAAAATATTTTGAAAGTTCAATTCAACACAGTGCATTTTATTCCACCACCTGAATACTTAAAAACTGAAACATCATTATCCGACTCTTTGAAAAAGAATTGGAAAAATAATCCGATAGGCACTGTTCCTGAAGGGACTATAATATATTTATGGGTAAAAAAGGGTGAATCTATTTCTCCACGCAAAGTGAGGGCAGGACTCACAGAGGGCGGATATGTTGAAATTTCAGGAGATTTGAAAGAAGGTGAAGAAGTGGTTGCTGGTTTACAAAAAGAAGAAAGCAGCACCCAACCAACTAATCCATTTATGCCTAAATTCCAGGCACACGGAAAAAGATAAACAATTTGAATATGGGTTCTATTCTCATCGAAGTGAAAAATATAACCAAAGTGTATAGTCTTGGTGAGATTGAAGTAAATGCACTTAGAGGAATTTCTACTACGATCAATAGTGGCGAATTTATTGCTATTATGGGAGCAAGCGGTTCGGGCAAATCTACTTTTATGAATATTCTTGGTTGTCTTGATCTGCCTACGAAAGGAGAATATTTGCTTGAAGGAGTAAATGTAAGTCAACTTAGTAGAAACCAACTGGCAGAGCTCAGAAATAAAAAAATTGGATTTATCTTTCAGTCATTCAATATTCTTCCAAGAACCTCTGCTATTGAAAATGTCGAGCTTCCGCTTTTGTATAACAATTCTGTAAGTAATAAAGAAAGAAAGAAAGGAAAGAGCATATAATGCCCTGAAATCTGTTGGACTGGCTGACCGCTCCGGTTCGCTTCCAAATCAATTGTCAGGCGGACAACAGCAAAGAGTTGCGATTGCAAGAGCACTCGTTAATGAGTCGATCGTTATTATGGCCGATGAGCCAACAGGCAACCTTGATTCGCGCACCAGCTATGAAATAATGGAAATATTTCAGCAACTCAATGATAAGGGAAGCACTATTGTGATGGTAACGCATGAATCAGACATTTCACAATTTGCTAAAAGAAATATTGTTTTTAAGGATGGCGAAATTATCTCAGACAACCTCGTGAAGGAAAGGAAAATTGCCATTGAGGAAGTAAAAAAAATTAAAAGCCAACAAGCAGAAAAAGCATTGAAATGAGAGCAGGTATCCTTATTAAAGTGGCATCGCGTTCACTTAATAAAAATAAACTCAGAACGTTTTTAACTATGCTGGGAATTATTATTGGTGTGGCTTCTGTTATTGCTATGCTAGGCATAGGAGAGGGATCAAAGCAAAATATACAAGCATCCATTTCCAGTCTTGGAACAAATTCCGTTATGATTATGCCGGGTGCAATTACCCAGGGTGGAGTCCGCCTTGAAGCGGGTACGTCTCAAACCCTGAAAAGAGAGGATGCAGAGGCTATCGCCAGACGATGTGAGAATGTAATATATGTTTCACCCATTGTTCAAAAGGGTTCTCAAATCATTGCCGGTTCACAAAACTGGAGAACGATGGTAATGGGTGTATTCAACGACTATTTTTTTATTCGTAATCTGAAAATTGAATCGGGAAACATATTTTCTGAAAATGATGACCGTGCTATTGCCAAAGTTTGTGTGGTAGGCAAAACAGTTGTTACTAATCTTTTTGGCGAGAATGCCGACCCCATTGGGCAAATCATACGAATAAACCGTATTCCTTTCAAAATCGTGGGTGTTTTGGAAAAGAAAGGGCAGTATACTTTTGGGCATGATCAGGATGATGTTATTATTGCGCCCTTTTCGACAGTGCAAAAAAGAATGTTATCAACAACCAATGTAAATATGATTATCGCTTCAGCCAAATCGGAAGGACTCATTGATGATGCTAAAGAAGAAATTACTCAACTCATCCGGGAAAGGCATAAACTTTCATCAAGTGAAGACAACGATTTTACAGTACGCACTCAGTCTGATATCAGCAATATTTTTGGCAGTGTTTCTAAAGTACTGACTATTTTACTGGCAAGTATTGCAGGAATTTCTCTTCTGGTTGGTGGTATTGGCATTATGAATATTATGCTTGTTTCTGTAACTGAACGTACCCGTGAAATCGGTATTCGGCTTGCTGTTGGAGCAAAAAGTCGTGATGTGCTTATCCAGTTTATGATTGAATCGATATTTATAAGTTTCCTGGGAGGATTGATAGGTATTGCCCTGGGAATACTTGTTTCAGCATTGGTGGCTAACTTTGGAGGTTGGCCGATTTCAGTTACCACCTTTTCGATTTTACTATCCTTTTTGTTTTCAGCATTTGTAGGTGTTTTTTTCGGTTGGTATCCTGCACGTAAAGCAGCTAATCTAAATCCGATTGATGCACTGAGGTATGAATAAAATCTTCGGGTAAACGGAAATTATTTTATAAAAAGAGCGATTGCCTATTAGAACGACCGCTCTTTTAATTTAATCAATAAGCATAGACTTCTTTCTCAATTGAAAGTTTATTTTCAACTCTATTAACTCCCGGAGCTAACCAGGCAGCGTTTTCCGCATCAATTTTTTCTACATAGGAACGTACTTTACCTGTCAGAATAACTTTGCTTCCATCCACTACAATAGAAATTTTCTCAGAATTTACTGTAGCACTTCGTTGAAAAGCAGAAGTTATTTTTTGTTTTACTTCATTTGCAGAAAGTGTTGGCATAATTTTAATGTTGTTGGAAATTCCAACCACGCCTATTAGGTCTTCTATCATAAGGCGAATAGCATTTCTCTGAAATGCCCATTCTACCTCACCTTCGAGGGTAACCCAGCCATCTTCAACTGTAACTTTAATTTTGTCATCTTTCACCGAATAATTCCATTTTAGCGAATTTAAAACGGCTTCTGCAATTTCAGTATCAGTTCTTTTACCACTTGATGTAAGTTTCACCTGGATGTCTTCAGCAACAGCTTTAACACCTATAACTCTTTTGGCAGCTTTTTCTGCTATTACCTTTTTTCCATAGGTATCAAGGGTACCGGAAAGTGTAATAATTCCATTTTTTTACTGCTACGCCAATTTCAGTAGCTTTGAGGAAAGGCTCCCACTTGAGCTCATCCATGACGTCTTTTTGAATTTCTGCATCTGTTCTCATTAGATTTTTTTTATTTTTTTGGTTAAACAATAAAAATTTATTTGGCTGCAAAGTAAGGGCTTTGCGCAGGATTTCTCCATGAGGAAAGTCAAATGCCGGGATGATACTAATCAATTTTAAAAAAGTTTTTTAGGAAGAGAGAAATATCCCCAATAAAAGGAAAGTGCCTAGTGTCATGTCAATCGTGAAATATCCTAAAGTCATGCTGAACTTGTTTCAG
>JAVHPR010000378.1:0-8853 GCA_036170695.1 Bacteroidia bacterium | reverse complement strand
CGCCAACAGCAGCGCAAATCCACCATTAATTTATGGAGATTTTTCTACCGGAAAATTCGGTATTGGGACAACTACACCTGATGGTTTTTTACACGTATTGACTCCAAATGGCTCAGCATTTCCTCAATTGCAAATAGGGAATGGCAATCAACCCACCAGAGAATGGATATTCAACGTTGATGGATCAGGTAACTTATCATTGAAAAATGAAAATGCAGGTGCGCCATTTACAGCTATGTATTGGAATAATAATACGGGCAACGTGGGCATAGGAACAGTTCTGCCATCCGAAAAACTTGAAGTATGTGGTAATGTAAAGGTTTTTGGAAATATTGCAGCTTCTGGTACTATTCTAACGCAAGCAATTACTTGCTCTTCCGATATCCGCTATAAGAAAGACATTACACCATTACCAAGTGCACTCACCAATGTAATGCTGATAAAAGGAGTTAATTATTTCTGGAAAACAAGTGAGTTTCCTGAAAAGAAATTTACAGACACCAAACAAATTGGTTTTATTGCACAAGACATTGAAAAAATTTATCCCGAAGTTGTTTTTACCGATAAAGATGGATATAAATCCGTTGATTATTCCCGCTTAACTCCTGTGCTGGTGGAAGCGATAAAAGAACAGCAAAAGATGATAGAAGAGATGAAGAAAGAAATTGAAATGCTAAAGAAAAAATGATCCTTTTCTTTCCACTTTATTAAAACTCGATATTACAATAATTTTATCCTGTTCATTAAATCCTTTTGTTTGCTTCGGCTGATAGGAATAGTTTGTTTGTTAATATAGAGGTTGCTACTTTCAATTGAGGAAATTTTGTCAACCCTTACAATGAAAGAATTATGTATACGAATAAAGTCGTTTTTGGGTAGTTTACTCATTATTTCTTTCATTGATGAATGCACAATATATTTTTGATCGTTAGTGTGCACAGCGCAATAGTCTGCCAAAGCCTCAACCCAGTATATATCGGGAGTATTTATTTTTAACAATAGGGAATTGAATTTTACAAAAAAAGTATCATTAATAAGGGGTGCTTGATTATCCTTTGCATCGAATTTTTTTTTTGCTTTTGAAACAGCCTTCAAAAATCGGGAATGGGTAATTGGTTTCACAATAAAATCGCAAACATCAAAATCAAAAGCCTCAGCCGCAAATTCTTTATTACCAGTAATAATGATAACCAGAGGTTTGTCGCCATCTAAAGTCTTTAGGAATTCCATGCCAGACATTCCGGGCATTTTCATGTCTAAAAACACTAAATCAATTTTTTCTTTTAAGAGAATGTTGGATGCTTCAATTGCGGAACTGCAATTTTTTACCAGATGTAAAAAATCTGTTTCCTTTATTAAGGTTTCCATCAGCAACCTTATTTGGTCATCATCATCAACTATAATACAGTTCATTCGAGTATGGAAATTAAGAATAAATTAAGTCTATTTTTCTATTTTTTGTTGAAATTACAACTTTTTAATTTCGCTGCAAAGTTATAAAAATAAAGATTTGGATTTGTGTAATATTAATTTGGAAGCACATAAAATTTCAGTATTTATAACAGGCAGGTGGGACTAATTATTGACGGTCTAATAATTCGGCATAAAAGTATGCCATTGCCTTGAGTAACGAAGAAACTATCACCATTGGTATTTGAGATTACTTCGGGTGCAATACCATTGCAATGTCGTTTGTTTGAAATTTTTTTCTTGCTTTCTTAATGAGAACTCTGACATTAAAGATAGTTAAAGATTTTTATTAAGTTCTTCCTCTAATTCTTTAAATGCCAGCTGAGTTTCACTTTCAAGCTTTTTCAATAAATTGGGTATCAATTCTAAGTGGACTTTATTTTGTGCGTATTCTTCAATTTGTTTTGCTGTTTCTCTGAACTCCACAGGAAGCCCCACACAATCAAAATGTGATTTTAACTTATGGGCATTATGCTGCATAATATCCCAATCAGAATTAATTAAAGAGTTATTCATTGCTTGATAAGCAATAGGTACATTCTTTAAAAACAGTTGAATCATTTGTCGTTCAAATTCCATATTATCAGGAGAAATGCTCTTTAGATAATTTAAGTTGCAAAGTTTCATTTTTTAAAAGTAAAGTTTAGATATTACATAATTACGAACCGCTTTTCATTTCCTTAACCTGCTGTATAATTTTATTGAGTAAGTCCATTTGTTTATACGGTTTAATAATGTAATCATTTATTCCTACCTCATTATATTTATCTATTTCAGCCTTTGTGACGTCAGCAGTGAGAGCAATAATCGGAATCAATGATTGAGGAGGCTTCATATTATTACGAATGTATTTTGTGGCTTCCAGGCCTCCCATTATAGGCATTTTCAAGTCCATCAAAATAATATCATACTGATTTTTCGCTAATAATTCAATCGCAATTTCGCCATTCCCGGCAATATCTACCTCAAAGCCAAACTTGTTTAAAATTGTTTGCGCCAGAAGTTGATTTATTTCATTATCCTCCGCCAGCAATATCCTCAATTGTTCTAGTTGAACGGGGTGATTATCTGAAGGTATTATTTCTTTTTTTATTGAAACAGGGGATAATGATATTTTTTTCAATGGAATAACAATGGAAATTGTTGTTCCTTCGTTCAATTTGCTTTTTATGGAAATAGTTCCTTCCATCAGGTTAACAAGCTTTTTCACAATGCTTAAGCCTAATCCGGTACCTTCAAAAACATGCGCAACATTTGGATTGCTATGGATAAAAGGTTCGAAGATGGTATCTAATTTTTCTTGCGCAATGCCGATTCCTGTATCAGAAATAATTAACTCAATGTTTGCATTTTCTATATTATCTTCATGTAACCTTACATTAACATCTATTTTCCCTCCTTTATTTGTAAATTTTATCGAGTTGTTAATGAGATTAATAAGTATCTGAGAAATGCGAATAGGATCGCCCATCAATTCCCGGGGAATGTTTTTATCAAATTGGGAGTTTACTATCAATTCTTTTTCGGCGATGCGTAATTCAAAAGTGGCGAGAATTTTATTAACTACATCAGATAAATTAAATTCAGCAGCATCAAGAGTCATTTTCCCTTCATTCATTTTTGCTAAATCCAAAATATCATTTACCAGTACCAATAAAATATCGCCTGACATTTTAATAATTTCAAGCTGTTGTTTTTGTTTTTTGGTAAGTTCACTTTCCATCAAAACATCTGCAAAACCAATAATTCCATTCAACGGCGTTCGTATTTCGTGACTCATATTCGACAAAAAGCGATCTTTATCGAGCGCCAATTTTTCTGCCAGCTCTTTGGCAATAATGAGTTCTTGTTCCGAACGTTTTTTTTCTGTGATATCTTCCGAAATGCCTAATAAATATTTAGGTTTTCCATCTGCATCTAAAATTGAGATTTTTTTTGTGTGCAATATTCGTTCACCATGAAATTTAGTTTGAATAGTTTCCTCCGGAATGTCATTTAACTCATTATTTTTCAGCACCTCCCTATCCTTACTTGTAAAAAAATCAGCTTCGGATTTTGGAAAAAAATCGTAATCATTTTTATTTAATAATTCATTTCTGCTTATACCAATCAGTTCCTCGCCCGCTTTATTAATTTTTATAAAACGAAGTTGTTCTGCCTCTTTTACAAAAATCATATTTGGAATATTTTCAACAATGCTTGAAATAAATATTTCATTTTCTTTCAGGATGTTTACAGCATTAATACGTGCTGTAATATCGCAGGCAACAACCATCACAGAAGTGATTTTGCCAACGGAATCCCTAAGAGCAACCAAATTGCTTCCCAGCCATCTTACACTTTCACCAATTTGTGTAGGAGCTTCATAGTATGTGGACTGACCGCTATCAAAAATTTTCTGGAAAAGGTTCCACCGACGCTCTTTTTCATTTTCTGGAAATAAATCTGCCATTGGTTTCCCGGTAAGGGCATCAACCGTTTGTCCAAATTGTCTGGCAGCAAAATCATTCATATATTCAACTGTTCCCTCTGGACTTACAATTAAAACCATATCCTCGGATGCTTCAGCCAGTGTGCGGTAACGTAATTCGCTTTTCCGCAACTCTTCTTCATCTTTTTTGCGCTGTGTAATATCCTGACCAGTTCCCCTTAACCCGATAGGATTACCATGCTCATCCTTAATTACCTCACCAATCCCTAATATATATTTTATACTCCCGTCATTACAAATCATCCTATGTTCATAGGAAAATCCTTCACCAAGTTCAATAGCATTCGTCATAATAGTATCCAGCATTGGAATATCAGCGGGATGAATCTTGCTTCTATAGACATTATATAGTTTATCAGGAGGAGTTTCCTCTAATTCAAAAATACGATAATGCTCTTTCGACCAGGATAATTCAAAAGTTATCAGATTCATCTCCCAACTACCTGTTTTTGCCAGCTGCTGAGCATCATTGAGTTGTTTTTCATTTTTTAGTATCCGCTCATGTGCTTTTTCACTTTCAGAAATATCACGCGTATTAGCCACCAATCCTGAAATCTTCCCATCTTTGTCAAAAGTGAAATTAGCGGCAGTTTCAACCCGGCAATAAGTGCCATCCTTTTTCTTATGCCTGTATTTAGAATACTCAATTGAGGTGCGACTATGCATTGTTGCATATCGGCTTTTAACATATTCAATATCTTCAGGATGAATAAAATCTGAAACAGACTTTCCAATTAATTCTTCGGGTTCAAAACCCATAATGATTTTAACCGAATCGGATACGTACAGGTAATTTAAATTTACACTGTGTAATGAAATAATATCGGTAGCATTTTTTGCCAAAAGACTGAATTTTTCTTCACTTGCTTTCAGAGCATCCTCAATTTGTTTGCTTTCATAAATATACTTATCGTTACACATTAATACGAAACAATAAGTAAGCATCACTGAAGTAATAAAAAAAGTTAAGAAAGTAAGTGAATGAATGGGGCTGGTGCCAAATGGAGATTGGTTAGGATTCATATCCATTAACAGGATGTAAAAACACCTGATTGTTAAGATCAAACCACCAATACCAAACATACTTGCAGTAAATAAATGACTAGTCGGGCGATGGACGCTTTTGGAAAGTAAAACATAACTGCAAGCAAATAATATCATAGCTGAGCAAGCCGAAATAACAACAATGCGAATTGCTGCGTTTGGTGTTACCAATACAAAATAAGCCAGAATTATTACCTCAACACCAACTACAATATAAAGCCAAAAACTGCGATACCTTTTATTGTTAAAATCCACTAAAACTTCAAAATATAGGACTAAGCAAATTATTAGCAGCGCATTACCAAGCACAATAGAGATTACATCCGGTACAATTCCACGAAGAGCGCCTATGATAAACCATCCCAGAGATTGTATCAAGGTTGCAGTAGCCCATTTGGTGACTCCCTTTATTTGAGCCAGATACCCACGTGCAACTGCAAATAAGGATAAACTCATCAACAAGGTGCCGATAATGTTCATCACTATTATTGTTTGTGAATCAATGCTCATAATTGTTATCTGTAACTGTAAATTTTTAAAACAAATTTAATGCAATTTTGGACTGCATGCAGAAAAACCTGCAAAATAATGTCGATAATTTGCAATAATAATACTTTAATTTGTTGCATATTATCTTTAATTGAAAAAAAATATTTTCCTTGTCTTGTAAACAGGGGATACTTAAGACCTCTCCCACTGTCAGCTTCGGCTCCGCTCAGGACAAGTTTTCTCCTTGAAAAAGGAGAGAGCATTCTACATGAAACGATAATGTTTTATTGTTAAAAAAATTAGTATCACAAGTATTGCTGTACTAAGCAATGCGGAAGATGTTATAATAAAGGATATATAATTTTAAAAAATTGTATATCGTATTAGGTTAATTAGATGTTTTAAAAAACAGTACATTTGAACTTTAAAAAACTGATCGAATTGTTGTGTTAGGCCTTTATCCACTATGACTACAAAATATCGAATCAAAAAAGGAAAATGATAAAAAACAGCAAAATTGGATTCAAAAAATTAGTTATAGGTTTTATAGTTGTTTTATCTATTACTTTATTTTCTGCAATCTTCAGCACTATCATTATAAATAGTAATTCTAAAACAATTCTTCATGTTAACAATGACATTTACCCATTTATGGATAAACTTGCTGATTTTGAACAGGTTGTCTTAAAATCAAAAATGCTTATTACCAATTGGGTTTACCTGCAGTATAACATTGAAGATAAAAAAGAGTTAAAAAAACTAATCAAAGAAGATTATCCAAAAATTAAACAAGAGATCCTTTCATCCTATAAAACCGCAGGTCATGAAGACAATAAAGATTCAATCCTCATTATCTTTGATAAAATGGATTCGCTGCTTTTAGTAGAAACAAACCTGATGAAAACTCTTGTAAATTTCGAAGATTATGAAAACCCTCAAAAAATATTTCATGCTGAAGAAGTCATTGAAGATAAAGTAATTATACAGAGTTCTGATATACGAACCCTACTTAATCGTTTCATATCTCACACTAAAAAGAAAAATGGAATAATTAGAGATCAAATGATCTATTCGCTCAATAACCTTGAATTAACTACGATTATTTTTGGTTTTGGAATGTTTATTATTATTTTATTGTCAGTGCTGTACATACAGAAAAAAATAACAACCCCAATCATTCAAGTGCGCGACAATTTACTGAGGTTAAGCAAAGGGGAAACAATAATACAAAAAGTAAAACAATCCGATGATATAATTGCTCAAATGGTTGAAGCCCTTTCTAAATTAGCCGACAATTTTAATAAAACTGCAACAACAGCGCAGAAAATAGGCCGAGGCGAATTTAATGTTTCTGTTCAGCCATTGAGCGAAAATGATATTCTTGGTATTGCAATTCTTGGAATGAGAAACAGCCTTAAAGCATATTCAGAAGAAATGGAGGAGAAAGTAAGAGTTCGAACCTTTGAAATATCTAAACAAAAAGAAATAATTGAAGAAAAAAACAAAGATATTACGGCAAGTATCAATTACGCAAACAGAATACAACAAGCTAGTCTCCCCGAAATCAATTCAATACAGTCGCAGCTTAAAGATTCTTTTATACTGTTTCGTCCCAGAGACCTTGTAAGTGGTGATTTTTATTGGTTTGCCCAAGTTGAAGATAAACTTATTGTAGCCGCAGTTGACTGCACCGGCCATGGTGTTCCCGGTGCGTTTATGAGTCTTATTGGGATGAATTTGCTGTCAGCAATTGTAAATGAAAGTAAAATTACCGAATCAAATCTTATTTTGGATGAATTGCATAAACGCATACAAATTGCATTAAGGCAAACTGAAACAGAAAATAATGACGGAATGGACGTTGCATTATGTGTTATTGATGAAAACAAGAAAACAGTGGAATTCTCAGGAGCAAAAAACCCTTTAATTTGCATCCGTGACAATGAACTAATCATCATAAAAGGGGATAAAAATGGAATTGGTGGTAAGCCAAACAATCATGAGAAATTCACAAAACACATCATTAATATAGAAGGTCAAATCTCATTTTATATTTTTTCGGATGGTTTTCAAGACCAATTCGGAGGAGAAAATGACCGGAAATTTATGATTAAAAAGATGAAAGAGATGTTTTTGAACAACAATAAATTACCTATGAAAGAACAAAAGAAAATATATGAACAAACAATTGAAGATTGGATGAGGCCAACTCAACAGGTAGACGACATCCTCCTTATCGGATTTAATTTTAATACAACTAATTAAGAGAATATTATGAAAAAAGTAATCGCAGTATTATTTATGTTTTTTTGCGGCATAAGCATTTATGCGCAAGAAGATACAACAACGACAAACGAGTTCGCCTCTAGAATAACCAGCAACCCTGAGAAACGTAAAGGCGGGGTCGGTTCATTCGGGCGAAGTTTATCTCAACTAACTTCCTTTGTAAGCCTGAACGGTTATGCTACAAATGAGTTCCTTTATTTTGAAAATAGGAAAACCACATTTGACAATCACTATTTTAATCTGCTTGCAAGTGCAGAAATCACAAAACGAATATTTGCCGAAATACAGATGGAATATGAAAATGGCGGAAGATTTCTTGAAGCCAGATATGCGCAAATAGACTATAAATTTAATGACTTGTTTATTGTTAGAACCGGAAAATTTTTAGTTCCTGCTGGTGAATTTAATGAATATCTATATCCTGAATATATATCCAAAACAGCCCGCAGAACATTTGTAAACGAAGAAATAATCCCTGTTTCATGGGCAGAAGTAGGGGTTCAGCTCAGGGGGCAAATAAAGATTAACGGCAACAAGAGTTTTCTAAAACCTTTTTATGCGATATATCTGGCAAATGGCTTGAGAGGTGAAAGCGGCGGAAGTATCAGAAATATGAGGGGTAATGCAGTGGACACTGCAAAAAAATTGGCTTATGGAGGCAATATTGGAACCAAAATCGGAAAATATTTCAACATGCAATGCAATTATTATTATGGAGATTATGATCCAAAGGCTACTTTAGATTTGATATTAGTTGGCACTTCTTTATCATTTGACAACGACAAATTAAGCATATACGGAGAATACCATACCGCAAGGCAGGAATATTATCCTGACCCCACTGATCTCAGCTCAAAACTAACATTAAATAAATATGGTTTTTACGGACAAATTGCATATAGATATAAGAATTTCGAGCCTCTGCTGCGCTTCGATCAAATAAGGCTTGACGGTGCAGCAAATGGTGATAGAGACCGGTATACTTTTGGATTAAATTACCACTTTTATGATAATTGTGTAATTAAATTAAATTGCTTATCTGCTTTAGACATGCTGTCTTTTATTGTTTTGTA
>JAVHPR010000377.1:0-8871 GCA_036170695.1 Bacteroidia bacterium | reverse complement strand
CCAATAACTTTTCAACCTATCTTTGTGAAAAAGGGATATTTGTCGTACACCCGATAATTATTCAATCAATAGAAATCTTGAAAAGGATCATTTGTTTTCCATGCCTTCTTCATTATTGTTTTGCCAGATTTCCATTTCGCAGGCAACGCAGTTAAATTTTAATTGATATCTAATTTTTCCCTGAATAAGGGAAAGTGGTTCATTAAGTTTATTCTGTAATTTGTTTTTCTGATATCTAGGGCATTGCTCCAATTCGTATTTTATACAATACTTGGTGATCATTACGCGGGTATTTTTTGTTGTAACTTGTAGTTCAAAAGCCGGCTTAATTTTTTTTACTCCATGCCGTTCATAAAAATTACCGGCAAGTTTGTTGGCAACATTAGCTGTAAAATCAAGTTCTGTAACAGGGTAGGGGTGTGATGTTTTTGTGTTCTGAAACTCTTCGCGTTTATAATTAGTTAGTCTGGTTGCCGATAACTCTTCAAGAACCGATCTTCTTAATTCATTGATTTTTGAAATAGGGATAAACCAATTTTCTGAGAATCGAATTTCAATTTCAGATGAAATATAAGGTGTATTCCCTGTTTTGGAAAGTTGTTTGTTTATGTTTTCAATAATCGATTCGTTATTTTTTGTTTGCTCTTTCGCTTGGATGCAGCTGGCCTTGGCCTCAAATCCATCTTCGTCTTTTATCCATAACTGAAAGCCCGATTCGGTTTCGGACAAAATGAGTTTTGTATTGATTTTCCGAATAGCGCTGTCTTCACGTTCGACAAGTTTAGCGAATGTTAAATCGTTGTTACGGTATATGTCAGTTCCTTTCTTAATGTTTTTCATTTCATTAGGAACCACCAGATTGTCAATCACATTATTGACCTGGATACCGCTGATTTCACTTTTCTCATTAATAAAACACAAGCCATCACCTTTGTTTAAAGTGTTCCCGTTTTCAATTAAATAAGCATTGTTTTTTGTTTGAATAAGTTTCCCTATTAATTGTCCCATTGATTTCGGACTATCCCAGGAAGCGATACCCGCATTTCTGCCATTTACAAAATAGTTGGAATAACCGCGATTAAAACTTCGGTTTAATGCGGGTTCAAAGCCATAAAAACTCTTTCCTGAAGATGCTTTGATGTAGTTTTTGTTGCCATCTATACATGCATCTATTTTCTTCCTTAAAAACGACACATTATTTTTTACATACAGCATATCTTTTAAACGACCCTCAATTTTAAAAGAGGTAATTCCTGCCTCAATTAAATTTGGAATTTGTTCAGATATATCAAGATCTTTAATTGAAAGAAGGTGTTTGTTTTCAATTAGTATTTTTCCGGTACTGTCCATTAAACTGTATGGTAATCGGCAACTTTGCGCACATTCACCCCTGTTGGCACTTCGCCCACCGCGTGATACACTCATATAACAATTGCCGCTGAAACATACGCACAATGCGCCTGATACAAAAAACTCAAGTTCAACATTCGTTGCTTTACCAATCTCTTTTATCTGATCCAGATTTAGTTCGCGGGCTAAAACCACTCTTTTAATTCCTGATTTTTCGAGAAATTGAATTTTGTCGACACTACGATTATTCGTTTGTGTACTTGCGTGCAAGGGCAGGGGAGGGAGATTCATTTCAAGGATTCCCATATCCTGTATTATCAGCGCGTCGATGCCGATCTCATACAAATCGAAAAGCATTTTTCGGCAGGTTTCCAGTTCGTTATCGTAAAGGATTGTATTTACAGTAGCGAATACTTTTGCATTAAAAAGATGTGCATATTTTATTAATTTTTCAATGTCAGCGATAGAATTACTGGCATTAGCACGCGCGCCAAAAAGTGGTGCTCCTATGTAAACAGCATCGGCACCGCAGTTAATGGCAGCCATTCCCTGAATCAAATCTTTTGCCGGTGCTAATAATTCTATTTTCTTTTGCATAATCTTTTGCAAATATTTTACAAATTCTCAGTTTACCTGAATGTTAACACAACAACATCATGTGATCCTACAGTGGATGTTATAATGCCATTATTGACAGATACATTGCCGTTATCCCATACATTTTCAAAAGAGTTGAAGTAGGCAATACCAAGATCTTTTAAAACTTCTTTTACATCCCAGGATAGTTTACTTCTGTTAAAAAAACAAACAGCATATTGCTTATTTGATAGGGGTTTGAACCAAATTTCGTGGTTATCAACCACTTTAATTCTGTAACCTTGTTTTGCCATTTCATCCTGATCGATGCTGATTGCAATTTTATTAGTTAAAATTTTCAGTATATCCGGACTCATATTTCTTAAATCATTACCTGCCATAAGCGGAGCAGCCATCATACACCACAAGCTAAAGTGTGCTCTGTTTTCTGCCATTGTCATTTTACCATTTCCTACTTCAAGCATATCAGGATCATTCCAGGAATCCGGGCCTGCATACTTGTATAGGTCAGCTTGTTTATCTATAATATTTACAACCGAATTTTGGAAGATGAGATTTACGCAATCGAAGCATGGTATGATATCATCAGTAGTTCGCCACATATGTGCAAAATTACCTGCCCATTTCCAGGGTTCTTTTCTGCCCCAATTGCAAATGCTGAATAATATTGGTCTTTTGAGCTCGCCTAATGCTTTCCCCATACGTGCATAGGTTTCTTCCGGATCTAATAAAACAGAATGGCACCAATCATATTTTAAATAGTCAACCGTCCATTCTTCATAGGTTTTGGCGTCTATTGCTTCATAGTTATAGCTGCCTGGTCTTTCCTGGCATGTTTGACGTCCGGCACAGGAATAAATGCCGAATTTTAATCCTTTGTTGTGAATATAATCCGCTAATGCTTTGATACCAGAGGGGAATTTAACACTGTCGACAAGTATTTTTCCTTTCGCATCTCTGGCTATTTGCCAACAGTCATCCAACACAATATATTCATAACCGGCTTCTTTCATACCATTCGCCACAATTGCATCAGCAACTTCTTTAACTACACTTTCATTTAATCCACTACATTTAAAATGATTCCAGCTGTTCCAACCCATGGGAGGGTGATTTGCAATTGCTTTTTTGTTTTGAGAGAAGGAAATATTAATAAATAATAGTGAACAGATAAACAGTATTATATTTAATTTGATTTTCATTATAGGATTCATATTATCATTGTGCTAGCTTTGTTTAATCAACTTGGATAATTGCAAAAAAGAATAAAAGTTTAAGCTTGAATTTAGATTTTGGATTACAAATTTAGCAATTACAAATTTGAATTCAATTTATTGTTTTAATGATGAGTCTGTTTTTTTTAATAAAAAATAAATTATTTATATGAATACAAATCTTCTATCTGACCTTTTGAAACTCCCATGTGGGGCAGTAATAAAAAATCGCATCGGGAAATCTGCCATGAGTGAAAATATGGGCACCAAGGATTATGAAAGCAATGGGTCATTCAATACATTGTATAAACGTTTTGCAAATGGAGGGGCCGGATTGTTAATCACTGGAAATATTATGATTGACCATACAGCATTGGGTGAACCACGCAATGTCGTTTTTGAAAAAGGGCTTTCAGATTTAAACCTCATGGAATGGGTCAAGGCCGGAACGCAAAACCAAACGCATCTTTGGACACAATTAAATCATCCCGGAAAACAATCGCCAAAGTTTTTAAGCAAAGCCCCTATCTCACCTTCTGCAATTGGACTTAAACCACCATTGAATAAGTTATTTAATGAGCCGAGAGCGCTTACAGAAAAAGAAATTTACGAATTAATAGAACGTTTTGCATACGCAGCCAAAGTTTCAAAAGAAAGCGGTTTTACCGGCGTGCAGATTCATGGGGCGCATGGATATCTGGTAAGTCAATTTCTTTCAGCGCGGCATAATCAAAGGACTGATCAATGGGGTGGAACAATCGAAAATAGGATGCGCTTTGTAAGTTACGTTTATTCTGCAATACGAAAAGAGGTAGGAAATCAATTTCCTGTCAGCATTAAATTAAATTCTGCGGATTTTCAAAAAGGAGGATTTACACAGGAAGAGTCAATGGCAGTGGTTCAGCATCTTTCGGAGCAGGGGATGGATTTAATTGAGATATCTGGAGGCACCTATGAATCGCCTGCAATGACAGGTAGGCAGATTAATATGAAAGATAGTACCAGAAAAAGAGAAGCTTATTTTTTAGAATATTGCGAATTAGTGAGAAGAGTTGTTAAAACACCTTTAATGTTAACAGGTGGCTTCAGAACTTTAAAGGGTATGAATGACGCGCTTGAGTCTGGTGCATGTGATATGATAGGACTCGCCAGACCTATAGCTGTGAATCCCGATTTCCCGAATGAACTTTTAAGTGGTAAAAATACAGAGAGTACTGTAAAGCAACTTACTACAGGCTTAAAATTTCTTGACAATCTGGTTCCACTCGAAATTGTTTGGTACGCAGAACAATTACATAGGATGGGAAGAGGAGAAAATCCTCAACCCAATATGAGTGCTTTGAAAGCTGCTTTGAGAACTGTTTTAACAATTGGTACGCAAGGGTTTAAGAAAGTACGAGCGAAATAGTTGCATTTTGCAATAATAGCCGGACTGAGAATGCAATAGATTTTAGTTGGGAGGTTCGGTAATAACACGTGTACAATGGGCGCAGGAGCTAAATTTGTTTTGGCATTATAATTGGTTTAAATTTGCAAACCAATAAAAAATAAATCCTATGAAAAAGTTTTTCCCAATATTGCTTTTTACAGCAATTACCTCTCAAATGCTTTTTGCACAAAATAATAACCTAATTGTATATTCACAAGACGGTTTTAAATTTTCAGTAATTTTAAATGGAATTCGCCAAAATGGAACCCCACAAACGAATGTCAAAGTTACGGGCTTAAATGCTACTAACTACCAAATAAAAATTATTTTCGACAACAAAATGGCCGACCTCGATCAAAACGCATACCTTATGGATGGTGGGGAGCCAACACAAAATACTGAATATACCTATGCAATTGCCAAGGTAAAAGAGAAATATAAATTAAGATTTAAAAGTGCAGCTCCTATTTCTGGGGATGTAAGCACTCCGCAACAGACCGTTGTTATTTATACTCCTGTTGAGCGTGTAGTTCAAACTACGACTACTACCACTAATTCTTCAGGAAGAAATACAAATGGAAACAACGGAAGTATTGGTATGAGTGTAAATGGAGATGGCATGGGAATAAACATGAATATTAATGTGAATGACATGGGCGGGGAAAGTAGTAATGGAAATGTAAATAGCACAACTACAACTTATACCAGCACTACAACTACCACATCCGGCAATGATGGAATCAGGGAAGAACGCCATGATGAGCATAACAACAATCAACATGAAAGACATCATGATAATGACCATGAAAAACCTGTATATGTTTTACAAGGTTATAGCGGAGCGTATGGCTGTCCTTATCCAATGGGAGAAGGTGATTTTGAAAGTGCAAAAGCTTCAATAAAATCAAAATCATTTGATGATAGTAAATTGACTCTTGCTAAACAAATAATAGGAAGCAACTGCATGCTTTGCTCTCAAATAAAAGAATTAATGCTTTTAATCACCTTTGAACAAACCCGCTTAGAACTTGCTAAATTTGCATGGCATCATAACCTGGATAAAGGAAATTATTATAAGCTTAATGATGCATTTACTTTTGAATCCACTATTGATGAATTAAATACCTATACACAGAGTCATTAAATAATTTGTTAATTTGAAAATGTAATAATTTGAAAATTACATACTCAATATTATTTAGTGTTATGTTAAATTTACTTTGACGCATTGTATGTCATTCCGACCTAGTGGAGGAATCTTTTTCATTTAAAAAAGATGTCTCGTCAAAACTCGACATGACATTACGTCTTTTTATAATTAACTCAACATTAGTTATAAAGTCATCGCACATATTTCGACAGGCTCAATATGACGGTCGCGCTGTCAGTCTGAGCTTGTCGAAGACCTTGGGCAGATATACAGTAAGAAATAATTTAAACTAAGTGAAATTGAATTACATACTCAGATTTTCAAATTAACAAAAAATAGATTTTCAAATTGATTTTATGACTAAGAATGAATGTTTTAATTTAGGTTACATTGCAAAACGTGTTGGAAATTTTGGTGAATTAGCCTTCGTATTGGATGTGGATAATCCGGGGAGCTACCAAAAGTTAGAATCGGTTTTTGTAGAATTAAATAATACCCTGGTACCATTTTTCATTAAAAAAATTCAACTGCGTGGCAATACTGCCGTTGTGAGTATTGAAGGCATTGATACCATTGAAAAAGCGGAAGAAATAATTAAATCGAGTTTGTATTTACCCCTCAGTTTTTTACCCCCATTAAAGGGGAAAAAATTCTATTTTCATGAAATTGTCGGCTTTAAAGTTATTGACAAAACTTACGGTGAAATTGGTATTATAGAAAAAATACTTGATTTTCCGCAACAGGCAATTTTTCAAATAAAAATGGGTGTACACGAAATTTTAATTCCTGCAAAAGAAGAATTTATTATCAGTATTAACCGCATTAGTAAACAGCTTGAACTTAACGCACCGGAAGGTTTGATTGATATTTATATCAATAATAAAGAAGAAGACGAAAAGGATTACTAAATTTACTGTTAATTATAATTGTTGCGATCTCTCAAAATTAGTTTAACTTTATTCATCAATAATCTAATCAGCTATATTAGCAATACTGTTTTCTTATAAGCCGGAACATGTATGTCGAGTCAGGAATTTGTTTTCAAACAGTTTAAAGTTCTTCAGGATAAGTGTGCTATGAAAGTAGGCACTGATGCTGTTTTATTGGGATCATGGGTAAATACCTCCAATGCCAAAACAGTTTTGGATATTGGAACCGGCACTGGAATAATTGCATTAATGATTGCACAAAAGTCAGATGCAGTAATTGATGCTATTGATATTGATAATAACTCCTTTATACAAGCGCAGGAAAATATAACCGAATGTAAATGGAAGGATCGTATTCACATTTACCATGTTGCTTTACAACAATATACTACAAATTGCGAGTGTAAATATGATTTGATCGTTAGTAATCCTCCCTATTTTGTTGATTCATCAAAAGCTTTAGAAGAATCACGTACAAATGCCAGACATACCGACCAATTACCTTTTTGTGATTTATTAAATGGAGTTCTGAAATTATTAAATATGGATGGAATTTTTTATGTTATCCTTCCAACCAAAGAAAGCCATGTATTTCGTGAAATGGCTGAAGAGCAAAATTTATTTTTAACCAAACTTACCCGTGTCATCACACGGACGGACAAGCCTGAAAAACGACTGTTGATGCAATTTGAATTTGCAAAGAGAATAATTGAAGAAAATTTTATCACCATTGAAAAAGACGAACGCCACTCCTATACTGATGAATATAAAGAACTTACAAAGGATTATTATTTAGGTTTTTAGTTTTCATTAACGAATAAAGGGGGAGATTTTCTTAAGTTGTCTGTATCGTCATCCAGAGCCTGTCGAAGGGGTGCGATGGATCGCCCACCAATTCTACAGGCCCAGTATGACTTACGCGCACAGCATCTATTTTCACCCTTGCATCACACAATTAGCAAAAATTTCAATAACCAATCAACAATTATCTGTAAATCGTTAATAACATATTTTCCCACATTGAAAATTTAGTTTTATTTTTGTGAAATAAGTATACAAGTACCTTGAATATTTCTGAGGTAGCAATTTTTGATTTTTGAATTTTACAAATATTTAGTTTTAATTTATTCAACATTATTTCGTATATTCGTAAACATTCGTTATTCGTGACCATTATCATTAAACAATTAAGCAATAAGCCGTAAATAAAATCAGTCAATAATTAAACAATAAAAAACATGGACATCACAGGAATCTTAAAAGTAAAAAACGAAGCACAGCAAGTATCTGAGAAATTCAGAAAAAGAGAATTTGTTTTAACTGACAATTCATCACAATACCCACAACACATATCGTTTCAATTAACTCAGGACAAATGTAATTTGATAGATACATATAATGTAGGGTCAGAAATAAAGGTGCATTTTAATTTACGTGGCCGTGAATGGACAAGTCCACAAGGAGAGATAAAGTATTTTAATACACTTGAAGCATGGCGTATTGAGGGTGGGGCTAATTCAGGTGCAAGCAATGCTTCTGCTACAAAAAAAGTTGAAAACTCTTCGGAGGCAATCACTGCATCATCAGAGGTGGATGATTTACCTTTCTAAAATCCTTCTGTAATTATGATAGTGGAGATATAGAGTTCTAAGGACTTTATATCTCCATTTTATTTCTATACGTTTTATTTTGTCAGATTCTTCCCCAAGAATAAATAATCATTTTATTGAACCGGCAATTTAAACCATTGTTTCCAAACAGAATAGCTTGGACGTTGTTGCAGATTTTCATCAATTAATCCTGTGTCCTTCCAAAGTAGTACTAATTCCTGCGTATAGCCAATCGCATTGAAGGTATTAACAGCTGCATCATAATCATAAGCACAAAACCAGATAATAAATTTCGCATGATTTCTTTGACAGAATTCGAACAAATAATTTACATAATCTTCCTGCCATCTGATGTTTCCTTCTTTGCTAATTCCTGTTAGATTCAAATCTTCGGCAATATAGCCTGTTTCGGCAACGGCAAATGGTTTAGAAGAATTAATATCTGCAAAAGATTGGAACAATCCGCCTGGTATAAGTGCCGGACTGCTTGAGCCGTGAACTGGTGAACCTATATATGAATAGGGATATGCACTTATTGTAACTAAAGTTTCGGTGTTATTAACAATTTGATTGTCAACAACTTAACTCTGTA
>JAVHPR010000376.1:0-1722 GCA_036170695.1 Bacteroidia bacterium | reverse complement strand
AAACGCCTAAAATCAATGAATTAAAAATGCGCTCTAAGCGTATATACCTATAGATTTTAATTCAATTTTAGAACTTCTGAAATCCTTTCCTGACGAGCAAACCTGCATTAATCATTTAGAAGAATTACGTTGGAATGGCAATGTAATTTCCCCTTTTGATTCTACTTCAAAAATTTATGTTTGTGCAGAAAACAAATACAAATGCAAGAATACTGGAAAATATTTTAATGTTCGCACAGCTACATTATTCGATAATACTAAGATTGAATTACAAAAATGGTTCTTAGCTATTTGGCTTGTTACTTCGCACAAAAAAGGGATTTCATCTTTACAATTACACAGGGATATTGATGTTACTCAAAAAACCGCTTGGTTTATGTTACAGCGTATTCGTAATTGCTTCGGGATTGACAATGATACTAAACTTGACAATGAAGTTGAAATAGATGAAACTTTTGTAGGTGGCAAAAACAAAAATAAACACGCCAATAAAAAAGATGAAATCATTGACGATGTTAGAGTTTCAAAAAAATCATCTGTTATTGGTATGGTGGAGCGTGGAGGTAAAGTGATTGCTCGTAAAATAGATAACATACAGGGCGAATCATTGAGCAGAGAAATTGTTCGTAATATAATAGAATCTGCAATGCTTTATACCGATGAATACACAGGCTATTCAAGTATGCAAAGAGTTTATGACCACAGTTGCGTAAAACACAGCGCAGGAGAATATGTTAATGGAAGAGTGCATACAAATACCATTGAAGGATTTTGGAGTTTATTAAAAAGGGGTATCTTTGGTATATATCATTCTACTTCAAAAAAACATTTACAAAAATATGTTGATGAATTTGTATTCAGATATAATTCACGTCAATGCACCGAAAACTTTCGTTTTAATTTATTATTAGCAAATACAGAATTTCGTTTAACTTATAAAAAATTAATAAAATGAGCAAACAGCAAATAATCAATATTCAAGGTCATCAAATAAAAATTAGCCAAATTAATAACAATGATTATATTTCAATAACAGATATGGTTATAGGATTTGGTGACGATACAGTTATTTATTCATGGATGAGAAACCGTAACACATTGGAATACTTAGGGTTATGGGAAGTTATGAACAATCCTAACTTTAAACCTATCGAATTCGATAGGTTTAGAAAAGAGGCTGGACTTAATAGTTTTACCATGTCACCAAAAAAATGGATAGAGTCCACAAATGCAATTGGGATAATATCCAAAGCGGGAAGGTATGGTGGTGGAATTTTGGCTCATAAAGATATTGCTTTTGAATTTGGAAGTTGGTTGAGTCCCCAGTTTAAACTTTATTTAATAACTGAATTTCAAAGATTAAAAGAAATTGAAACCAATCATTATAATTTAGAGTGGAACGTAAAAAGAATTGTTAGTAAAGCAAATTATACATTACACACAGATGCAATAAAAGACCATATGTTGCCTAAAATGAATATTCACAAGGAGAAAGAATGGTTGGTATATGCAGATGAAGCAGATGTATTAAATGTTGCCTTATGGGGCTGTACAGCAAAACAATGGAAGGAGTCTAATCCTAAATTGGCACTAAATGGGGATAATTTAAGAGATTCAGCCAGCATAAACGAATTAGCCATTCTTTCAAATATAGAAAGCCTAAATTCTATATTAATAAAAATTGCTTATCTGCTTTAGACATGCTGTCTTTTATTGTTTTGT
>JAVHPR010000375.1:0-8904 GCA_036170695.1 Bacteroidia bacterium | reverse complement strand
CAGAGTTAAGTTGTTGACAATCAAATTGTTAATAACACCGAAACTTTAGTTAATATTTGTATTGGTAGGGGTATTTTTTGGGGGGGCTGCCTTTACTACCTTGGGAGAGCCAACAGTTATAGTTTTGGCAATTGTTATACTGTCTTTCGGTATGATGTATCCTTCAACCTGAACAATTTTAGGTGCATTAATAATTGAATGATTTTGATCTTGCTGTTGAGTGCAGGAAAAGATTAGAATAAAAAGTACAGTGATTACTACTATCGTTCTTTTCATTTTTACAATCAATTATCGCTGCTAAGATATTAATTTATTCGGTGTTTTTCACCCCAATTGTAATACTCAGGTGTCATCTTATGGAGCTAATGTTTTTGCTGATCCATTTTCTACCAAGATCACTTTCGTATTTATTTGAAAATCAAGAGATTGCGTGAAGTTTGTGCTGGTTTATTTATTTCAATAATTCCCCTAAAGCGCTATCAAACAATATTTTTGCTTCTGCAACAGTTCCGAATGATTTTTCATCAATAATCATTTCCTGCCCCTTTACGTCACCCAGGTACTCAAATTCTGCACGTGATGCCATCATGAGGTCAATAAACCTGTCTTCATCCTCTTTTTTTACAGAAACAATTACACGGCTTTGCGCTTCGCCAAATAAGAAGGCATCTTTACGGATTTCATCATCTGAACTGATGTCGAAACCTAAATTATTGTGCATTGCGCTTTCTAATAAAGTGATAAACAAACCTCCATCAGCACAGTCGTGGGCAGACTGAATAACGCGTTCTTTAATAATTGTTTTTATTGCTTTTTGAACTTCAAATTCTTCATCCAGATTAAATGCAGGGGGAGGAGTGTTTTTCACTTTATGATATGAATACAAATATTCCGAAGAAGAAATATCATTTTTTGAACTGCCAATCAAATATATAGAATCACCTTCATTTTTAAAGTTCAAGGTCATGCGTAAAGATTTATCATTCAATATACCCAACATACCAATTGCAGGCGTTGGAAATACAGGACCTTCATACGATGATTGATTGTAAAAGCTAACATTACCGCCTGTTACAGGAGTCTGGAACTTTATACAGGCAGTGCCCATTCCTTTAATTGTATTAATAAATTGCCAGTAAACTTCAGGGTTGTATGGGTTACCAAAATTTAAACAATTTGTGATTGCAGAAGGTTCGCCACCGCTGCAAACAATATTTCTTGCGGCTTCCGATACAGCAATAGAACAGCCAATTTCAGGGTCAGCATTAACGTAACGTGAGTTGCAATCTACTTTTAATGCAATGGCTTTTTTTGTGCCTTTGATGCTAACAATAGCCGCATCCGAAGGAGCATTGGTACTCATATTTGCAGTCCCGACCATTGAATCATATTGGTTATAAACCCATTGTTTGGAAGCAATATTAGGATGAGCAATTAAAAATTTAGAAACAGCAACCAAATCTTTAGGTACCTCTACATTTTCAATTTTAAATTTCTTTGATTCAGCATAATATGCGGGCTCTTTGTAATCGCGGTGATAAACGGGGGCTCCGCCTCCTAATACTAAATCGAAAGCAGGAACGTCAGCAACCAATTCATCGCCAACATAAAATTTAATATGTTTTGTATCTGTAACAACACCAATTCTGGCGCAGTTCAAATCCCATTTCTGGAATACTTTTTCTACCTCTTTTTCGCGACCCTTTTTTACGATTATCAACATCCGTTCCTGGGATTCGGAAAGTAAAATTTCGAATGGTTTCATATTAGCCTGACGTGTTGGAACCCGGTCTAACCATATATCCATACCGTGTTCACCTTTTGCACTCATTTCGGATGTGGAACAGGTAATGCCGGCAGCACCCATATCCTGCATGCCAATAACAGCACCTGTTTTAATTACTTCTAAGGAGGCTTCCAATAATAATTTTTCCTGAAAAGGATCGCCAACCTGCACAGCTGGCAAGTCTTTTGCTGAATCCTCTGTAATATTTGTTGAAGCAAAAGTTGCACCGTGAATACCGTCTTTCCCTGTGGCAGATCCAACAATAAAAACAGGATTTCCTACGCCATACGAAGTAGCTGAAATTGTTTCTCCTACTTTTACAATTCCTGCGCTCATGGCATTCACCAGCGGATTTACATTGTAACAGTCGTCAAAAAATACTTCACCACCAACGGTAGCAATGCCAAAAGCATTACCGTAATCACCGATTCCTTTTACAACCCCCTTTACAAGCCATTTTGTACGATCTAATTTTAAATCGCCAAAACGTAATGAATTTAGCTGAGCAATAGGTCGTGCTCCCATTGTGAAAATATCACGGTTGATGCCTCCAACTCCTGTTGCAGCACCTTGGTATGGCTCTAATGCGGATGGATGGTTATGAGATTCAATTTTAAAACAACAAGCCAAGCCATCTCCAATATCAACTAATCCGGCATTTTCTTCTCCAGCCTCTGCAAGAATATACGGCCCTTTTTTAGGTAATTTTTTTAACCAGACGATAGAATTTTTATAAGAACAGTGCTCACTCCACATTACAGAAAAAATACTCAACTCTGTAAAGTTTGGAATACGACCCAATATCACTTTTATCTTTTCATATTCATCCGGCAACAAACCTAATTTTGCAGCTGTTTCAACGGTAGTCGAATTTTCTTCTGTGTTCGTTAACATATTTTAAAATTGTTGTATTGTTAAATTTTTAATCAAAAAGATGTTGTTTAAATAGTATCAAAATTTATTATTATAGTTCCCTGACAGGGCTTTAAGCTCTGTTAGGTTTTTTTTCTGGATTTTAAACTTCAAATTGTTTTTAACTCTAACAGGGTCTGAAACCCTGTCAGAGGCTCTGTATAAAAACGATGAGAAAATTTATACCTCCTTCAAAACCAGTCAAATTTAATCAAAATCAGCTAAACGGACAGCATATTTTTTTAAGAGATTGCCCTTTCTGTCATCCCGAACTTTTGAGAGGGATCTTGTTTCTATAAATGATGTATGCCCATGATTCACAAGATCCCTCTCGGCGAAAAGCCAATCGGGATGACATATCCCAATTGCATCATTTTGGAATGGTATTTTTTCGCACCAGTTTTAATACTTCATCCCTAAATTATAAAATATAAAACTCCAGATATCGCTGTATTCATCAATCTGTTTTGATGTTGGCTTGCCTGCACCATGCCCGGCATTTGTGTCAATGCGAACTAATACAGGATTGTCTCCTTTTTGTTTTTCTTGCAGCGTTGCGATAAATTTAAAGGAGTGTGCAGGAACAACACGATCATCATGATCGCCGGTTGTAACAAGAGTTGCAGGATATTCAACTTCTTTTACATTATGCAATGGCGAGTATTTTATCAGGCAGTTAAAATAATTTAAGCTGTCGCTTGTACCGTAATCAGAAGCCCATGCCCATCCGATTGTGAATTTGTGGTAACGCAACATATCCAATACTCCAACGGTAGGGAGCGCCACTTTGGCCAGGTCGGGGCGTTGTGTCATTACCGCACCAATTAACAAACCGCCATTTGATCGGCCGTTGATAGCGAGTTTTTCATGTGAAGTATATTTTTCTTTAATCAAATATTCCGCAGCTGAAATAAAATCATCAAATACATTTTGTTTCTGACATTTGGTACCTGCTTTATGCCAGTCTTCGCCATAATCCCCGCCACCACGAAGTCCCGGGATAGCATATATGCCGCCATTCTCCATAAATATAGCTCTGTCAATTTTAAATTCGGGAGAATAGTAGGAGTTAAAGCCACCATAGCCAAATAAGAAACAGGGGTTATTCCCATCCAACACAATTCCCTTTTTACAAGTAATGAACATTGGGATTTTTGTACCGTCTTTACTGGTATAAAACACTTGTTTTGTTTCGTAATCATCTGATTTAAAGTCAATATCAGATTTAAACCAAACATCCATTTTGTTTTTCGGAAAATTGTATTTGTAAATAATCGGAGGTGCTGTAAAAGTATTGTAGGAGAAGAAAGCAAGGCTGTCGTCTTTATCGCCATCGAAAGCATCTACTTTGCAAATTCCGGGCAGTAGAATTTCATTTTCTTTTTTACCGTTCATATCAAAAACGTACAAACGGGAGGTAACATCTTTCAGGTATTTAGCCACAAATTTCCCATTACAAACCGAAACGTTTTCTAACAGGTCGTTTGATTCAGGAATAATTTTTTTCCACCTTTCATAAGGGGGAAAAGCCCCCCCGGCTACATGAGGACTCATCATCCACACTTTACGTCTGTCATTGTATTCGGATTCACTATTAATATCAGTTTCTAATAATTGATATTTTGGTGCTCCCTTATCTGTGACAACAAAAAGTTTATTGCCTTCATTATGACAAACGGTATAGTTGTTTTCAAAATTGTCAACTATGGTTATGAATTTTGAATTTGGTTTGTCTAATTCCTTTACAATTAGTGATGATCCACTTGTTGATTCTGATCCGGAAATGATCAATAATTTTTGATCTTCGGTAGTTGAGGCTGAAAAATTTCGGAGAGGGTTTTGTTTATCTTCATACACCAGAACGTCTTTATTTTGATCATCTCCAATTTTGTGATAAAAAATTTTGTGATATTCATTTTTATTTGATAATTCACTTCCGCCCACTTTTGGCGCATCATAGGCACTATAATAGAAGCCATCATTTTTCCATGCAATATCAGAAAATTTAACCCATTTTATTTCGTCAGATAATTTTTTACCGCTTTCAATTTCCATCACAAAAATTTCGCTCCAATCGCTCCCTGCGCGGTTAATACTGTAGGCTAAATATTTTGCATCCTTGCTAATAGCTAATCCGCCTAATGAAGCAGTGCCGTCAGCTGCCAATGTATTCGGATCCAATAAAACTTTTGGGCTTCCATTCAAACCTGATTGAACATATAATACACTTTGGTTTTGGATGCCATCGTTTTTATAGAAAAAATAGTAATTCTTTTTCTTGAAGGGAGCACTGCGCTTTTCAAAATTCCAGATTTTAGTCAGGCGCTCTTTAATTTTATTTCGGAAAGGAATTTTAGATAAATAATCGTAAGTAACAGCATTTTGTGCCTTCACCCATTCACCTGTTTCAGCCGATTTATCATCTTCTAACCAGCGATAAGGATCCGCTATTTTTGTTCCAAAGTAAGTATCAACAGTATCTACTTTGCGGGTTGCAGGATACATTAATTTTGATTGTTCTTTTTTTTCAATATTGCCGCAGGCAACACAAAAAGAAAGCAATAGGATCGGGAATAATTTTTTATTCATTTTTTTTATTTTTTTGGAGGTATAAAAATAGATAAATTTATGGGATATGGTTGAGGTGTATGACAAATATCCCTAAATGTTTTAATTCTATGCTATATTCAATGGCATTACGTTTTGGATCTTTCAAACATAAATGTCCGCCCCAGGTCTTCGACAAGCTCTGACTGACAACGCGCGAGTCATATTGATCCTGTCGAAATATATGCGACCGCTCATTAAATTATGGAATTATGGAAATTTGTCGTACACCCTACGGTTGAGTTTTTTTGTATAATCATTCCTAGCATGACTAACAAATTCTCAACAAAGAAAGGCCGTTCTTTTTTTTATTTTACCTTTATGTTCCTAAAATCAAAAAATATATAATGAAAAAAACAGTCCTTCTCGGTATTATTTGTCTATCAATTGTGGCTTGTGACCATACTTCGCCAAAACAAGAAAACAAAGCGGTGCCCGACATGAATTCTCAGTTTGATAAATTCAAAATTAACTTTATTGAAGATCTGTGGAAAGTTTATCCAGGTTGGGCAAGTAGCCAGGGCTATCATAAATACGATAGTATTTTGCTCGTCCCAAATGAAGCTTCAAGGGCGAAGGAATTGGCCTTTTCCAAAGGGAATATAGATTCATTAAAGTCGTATGATTTAAATGGTTTATCAGATAATAATAAAACCGACTATTATATGATTGAGAATCAGCTGAAATCGGCTGAGTGGGCTATTAATGAGCAAAAGTCTTATGAGTGGAATCCCTGTGAGTATAATGTTTCCGGTGCTTTTGCTGAAATACTGAATGGGAACTATGATTCATTGGATGTGCGGTTGCGGAATTTTAATTTGAAAATGGCAAATATTCCGGCTTTTTACGAAACGGCAAAAAAGAATATTAAAAATCCAACTGTTGAACATACGCAATTAGCAATTGAACAAAATTTGGGCGGTCTATCTGTGTTTGAGAAAGATTTTCATGAAGCTTTAAACAAAGTGCATTTTGGCGAACATGAAAAACAAATGATGGAAGCGAATGCAAAAACAGCTGTAAAAGCAATTAATGATTATGTGGTGTGGCTGAAAAGCTTTGATAATAAAACTCCCCGTAGCTTTCGTTTAGGCAAAGAATTATATGCTAAAAAGTTTGAATTTGATATCCAATCGGGTTATACTGTTGATCAAATTTATGAAAAAGCACTTTCTCATAAAAAAGAACTGCATAAAAAAATGTTTGAGTTGGCAGATAAACTTTGGAGTAAATATGTTGATGATCCAGCTAAATGGGGAAAAAGAGGGCCAATGATTAAGCCTACGGATTCACTTCAATTGATTAAAATGGTGATTGATAAAATATCGGAAAAACATGTTAAGCCGGAAGGTTTTCAAATTGCTATTGAGCAACAATTACCGGTACTGGTTGATTTTATTAAGAAAAAAGATTTAATTTATATTGATCCTTCAAAGCCGTTGATTGTAAGAAAAGAACCTGATTACATGGCTGGTGTTGCCGGAGCTTCTATTTCTGCCCCCGGACCTTATGATAAAAACGGAAATACGTATTATAATGTTGGAAGCCTTTCTGGTTGGGATAAAGATAAGGCTGAAAGTTATTTGAGGGAATACAATCATTATATCCTTCAGATTTTAAATATACATGAAGCAATCCCCGGACATTATACTCAACTTGTTTATAGCAATCAATCAGCCAGTTTGATCAAGTCCTTATTCGGAAACAATGCAATGATTGAAGGTTGGGCGGTTTACGCCGAACGTATGATGCTGGAAAACGGATATGATGATTCTCCGGAAATGTGGCTGATGTATTATAAATGGAATTTGCGCAGTACTTGTAATACCATATTGGATTACAGTGTTCATACCAAAAATATGAGTAAAGATGATGCTCTGAATCTATTAATAAATGAGGCCTTTCAACAAAAGACAGAAGCAGAAGGTAAATGGAGAAGGGTATCGGTAACTCAAGTTCAATTATGTTGTTACTTTACGGGTTATACCGAAATTTATGATTTCCGTGAAGATCTGAAAAAACAAATGGGTGACAAATTTAACTTGAAAAAATTTCATGAAAAATTTCTCAGCTATGGCAGCGCACCGGTAAAATATATCAAAGAATTAATGAAAACTGAGATTGAAAAAAAATAATTTATTTTCAGTTTTAGGTTCCGTCTTTAAAAAAAATGCTTGAAATATAAAAAAATATTAATGCTGGATTCCTGCAATAAAATATCGAACAAAAAAAAATCAACATCGATTGAAAAGCGATCTAATTTGACTTTTGAAATAGTTGAATCAGTTTCATTGATCAATGCTGAACATTGGAATAGTATTGCGGCTCATGGAAGTCCATTTTTGAAGACACTTTATTTGTCTGCGTTAGAGAAGTCGCATCCGGATAATATGCGTTTTCATTATGTGATTATTTATGAAGATAAAAAAACCGTTGCTATCGTCTATTTTCAGTTGCTTGATTTTTCTTCAGATGGGTTTGAAAAGTTGATAACCCGAGAAAATACAGAGTTTTCCTGTCCAATTACCGGATACTTTAAAAAGCATTTAACAAATCATTTCCTACGCAGTACGGGCAGAATAAACATGCGACTCCTTATTTGTGGAAATGTTTTTATTAGCGGAGAACATGGTTTTGCATGCATCCCTGAAATTGAAAAACCTGAAATAGTTGATGCATTGCCTGATTTAATTCATGAGATTGAAAAAGCCGGAAAACAAAGCGGTAAAATAGCTGCCATAATTGTAAAGGATTTTTATGCCACTTCTAAAAAAGTTTCGGAAGGATTAAAATCGTTTAAATATCACGATTTTTTAGGTGAGCCTAATATGATTCTGGCTGTTGAATGGTTTACTTTTGACGAATACTTAAATGCAATGAGTAAAAAGTATCGCAACCGGGCTAAAAGCATTTTGAAAAAAGGAGGGGAATTACAGCGTAAAACTTTTTCTGCCAATGATATTAATGTAAATTCCCTGCAAATTCAGCTATTATACAATAATGTTTTTCTTAAGGCTTCATTTAGTATGGCTTCATTATCAGTAAATTATTTTGTTGAAATGAAGAAAGCTTTGGAAGACACTTTTAATTTCGTCGGCTATTATAATAATGGTGAATTGGTTGGTTTCAGGACTTCCTTTATAAATGAGGAATCTGTGGAGGCGCATTTTATCGGACTAAATTACGAGGTAAATAAAGAGCTGGAATTGTATCAAAACATACTTTATGATTATGTAAAAGAAGCGATTGATAATAATCTGAAACAGCTTTTTTTAGGGCGCACAGCTTCTGAAATTAAGAGTACAATAGGGGCAGAAGCATATCAATTAACATGTTACATCCGTCACCGGAATCCTTTATCAAACCATCTTATCAAACCTTTTATTGATTCTATTAAAACAAAAGAATGGATTCCCCGCAGCCCGTTTAAAGAAGTTTAAACTAATGTCAAGTCAATCGTGAAATATCCTAAAGTCATGCTGAACTTGTTTCAGCATCCATAAGATTCCGAAACAAGTTCGGAATGACCAACATTAGACAAAACAAACGGGTCAATCGGAAAAGTTGGGGGATAAATATTTTCAGGCATATATATTAGC
>JAVHPR010000374.1:0-1737 GCA_036170695.1 Bacteroidia bacterium | reverse complement strand
GGGTGTAATCGGACTTCTGTGTGTGACGAACCGCGTATAATTGGACTTTGGTACAACTATTGTTTAAATTTGTACTCGGCCAGAAGAAAAACCTGCCTGTAACATTACCTAAATTCAAATTTTGCCAAACGGCAAAATCTGCATTTAGCCACACGTTGGGCGCAAGGCAATTAAAAAAAACTCGAAATAATTTAACATAATGACAAACATTAATAAAACAACACCTAAAGATGCAATTTATGCAGCGACAAAAGCTATACTTGGGGCTATTCCGCTTGCGGGAGCAGCTGCATCGGAATTACTTGGACTAATTGTTGCGCCTCCAATTGAAAAACGCAGAGAAAAATGGATGACAGAAGTCGGACAAAAACTAAAGGACCTAGAACAAGCCAATAAAGTTGATGTTGCGAGCCTAACCGAAAACCAACAGTTTATTGACACTGTTCTACAAGCCACGACCTTTGCTTTAAAAACAAGTGACAAAGAAAAAATTGCAGCGTTTAAAAACGCAATTATTAATACAGCACTTGGTGATGCGCCTGACTTAATAATAAGTCAGATATTCTTAAATCTAATTGACAACTTCACAACATGGCACATTAAAATTTTGCATTTATTCGACAATCCAACAGAATGGTTTACCACTAATAATAAAACACTCCCAAACCATATGATGGGAAGTTTGACAAGTATTGCATATGACGCCTTTCCAACATTAAAGGGACAAACTGAATTGTTAAATTTAATTTGGTCAGACTTAAAAAGAGCAGGCTTACATAATACTAGTGACTTAGGAACAACTATGTCGGGTAATGGACTGCTATCAGAAAGAACTACTGATTTAGGAAAACAGTTTCTAAAATATATTTCAAATGACGGCCAATCACTATAAGAAGAAACTACTACAAACAAAAAACAAATGCTAAAAGGCTCATAATTAGCTGTTAACTGTAACTACAATGAAAGACTATTATTATATACTTGGAATTGACCGCTTAGCTTCTGAGATTCAGATTAAATCTGCTTACAGAAAACTATCAATTAAGTTTCATCCTGACAAGAATAATGGTGACAAATTTTTTGAAGACAGATTCAAAGAAATTCTAGAAGGATATGAAATTTTATCCAATATAAGCAAACGTAAAAATTACGACTTAAAACTTAAAGATGTAAAAACGAATTCACCAAATGAATCTTCAATTAAAAAACATGAAGAAGAATTAAAAAAATGGTACGAAGCTGAATTGAAAAAAAAAGAAGCTGAAATTAAACTTAAATATCAGACACCTGGACAAAGAGAAGCCGAAGAGGTCAAAAGAGAGAGAGAAGAGGAAGAGGCAAAAATTTACATTGAACAACGAAAACTTACAAAAAAAATAAATAGACTTGAAGAATTAGTTACAATAAAAGAAAATGATATAAAAGAATATTTTAAAAAAATTGAATTAACTAAGAATGAAATTCCTGAAATGAAAAAAGCGATTGACAACCTGAAATTTGAACTCGCATCTCTCAGTTAAATCGGACTATGAGAACTGTAGCGAGTTACGACCGGAGGGTTTTAAAAACTTTACTTTACGACCTGCGTGTATTTGGACTGTAGCCTGTTACGACCGTAGGTTTTTTAAAACAAAACTTTACGACCTGCGTGTATGAGGCCTGGAGCGTGTTGCGGCCGGAGGTTTTTTAAAACAAAACTTTACGACCTGCGTGTATGAGGACTGTAGCGTGTTACGA
>JAVHPR010000373.1:0-1742 GCA_036170695.1 Bacteroidia bacterium | reverse complement strand
TCCATACTGCAGATAAACTCTTCCTCTATCGGTGTCATATCCTTTTAGTCCATAGGTACCAAATTCTTTATTTACTTTCATTACTTCTTTATAATATTCTAACCACGTTAGTTGAGGTTCCTTTTCATTATGAGATTTCCAAAAATTATAGAAAAACTGTTGCATCAGTTCCAGGTTTTTCCCACTAACTACATTTTCGGCATATTGTATCTCGGAAGAACTCGATATAGGTCGCAAGGATTGAATATAATCGGTTAACGTATCTTTACTTTTATAATAAGCGACAAATGTATTGTTCACATTCACCGATTTTAAATCTTCAATACTTAATTTCCCTTGAGCATTTTTTCTTTGGATAAAACACTTCTGTTCTGCTTGTATTTTATTTTCTTTATCTCTCACTTCAACTACCAGATTATAATTTCCGGATGGTAGTTTTTCAATATTTAACTCCGCTAACATTATATTTACTTCAGAAGCAGTCTGTTTTGAAAAAGCGCTGTAATCATTAAGTTTAATCCTTTTTTCATAAGATTCTAAAAAATAATTAAGCACAATTTTTTGTCCTTCCCCAATTATTTTTTTTGAGTTATATATTTCGGCGTAGAACTTTATTTTATTTATATTTTCAGGAAAAAATGTAGAAACATAAGGAACAAGATCATAACCGCTTTTAGTAAGAGCATTAGGTATTGTAGATTTAACATACGATTCTAACAATTGAAAATCGGAGATGGCGATTCTATCATCAGGAAAATTAATAGTGACTGGCATTGTAGTACTGAATGGTTTTTCCGTCGGCCTATTTTTATCAGAAATGGATATCTCCATTGTATAAGTGCCGTTGATTAATGTAAAACGTTGCTGGTCAATAAAATTGGGATACCCGGTACTTGTATCTGCGGTTTCAGGACTATTTAGGGTGTATTTCTGAGCATTTTTAATTTCACCGTTTTGGCTGAAGTTAATTGCTATGTTAACCGCTCCCTGATATTTTCCGGCAGAGTTTTTTACAAATGTTACCGAATTGCCAATAATCGATAAATAGGTTTCGATATATGGACCTTTGGCAGGAACATTAAATGTGGCATATGTTAAATAAGCCGAAACATTATTGTTAGCGCTGATATTAAAGAGAACAAGTACAACAGAACATAAAGTAATAAGATATTTTTTCATCTGAAATTGGTTTTTGAATACCGGGGAGCATCACAAAGTTAGCAATAATTATTTTTTTACAGTTTTTTACATTGCAAATCAAAAAAATGCTACTTTTACCCCCGGAGAAATGGCAGAGTGGTCTATTGCGGCAGTCTTGAAAACTGTTGAGGGTAATACCTCCTGGGGTTCGAATCCCTATTTCTCCGCTGAAAGGGACTGACCGCTTAAAAAAGTAGTTAGTCCCTTTTTCATTATAGCCGAATCGCCCGACAGATGGGCGATTGCGGCAATTACGGAATTTATTGTGTCGGTTCGAAATACCCCGATTTCCCTATCATAGGCTAATCCCTCCGGGAATAGTAGTTTTTGCAATTTTTCTTTAATTCCAATACTCCCCTTTCTCCAAACTGTGGCGAGATTCAGGCATAATCCAATGGCTTTTTTTATCATCTCTTTGTGGTTCGAAATCCCAATGGTGCATTTATCGATTTCCTTGAAAATTACTGCCTGTTCCTCTCGGTAACGGAGGGGTCAATCGGAAAAGTTGGGGGATAAATATTTTCAGGCATATATATTAGCGA
>JAVHPR010000372.1:0-1747 GCA_036170695.1 Bacteroidia bacterium | reverse complement strand
AGATCGTTTTTTTGTGAATCAAATGTCGCCTATGCTATGTAGTTATTAGTAACATCCCCAATAGCATTACAATAAATGTTTATAATATTATTGGAGAGAAAATTCATTCTGAGACTATTAAAAATCCACAATCAAATATTCAAAGAGTAATTGATTTATCGAATCTTCGCTCTGGAATATACATATTGCAGATTCAAATGGATGATGATACTTACAGTAAAAAAATAATAAAAAATTGATTTATAATGAAAATTCATAAATTAAATATTTATTTCTTTCTGTTTATTATTTTTTCTGCACCCATAAAGGCGCAGAACTGGACAATCATAGACACATCTGTAACTCATACCAATGGGGCGTTACGTAGTGCCTTTTTTACAAACGATACCACAGGTTATGTTGTTGGTGGATGGGGAGGTGTTGGAGGAGTAATATTAAAAACAATAGACGCAGGTATTCATTGGAATTTAACAATCGTAAACAAGGATTTAGAATGTGTTTATTTCCCTTCAAAAGATACGGGTTATGCAGTTGGGCAAAGTCATACTATTATGAAAACCATTGATGCTGGCACTACATGGGTATCTCAATTTGTTCCTTCATTATCTACTTTATATACTGCAATATCCGTTTGTTTTATTAATAATGATACTGGATTTGTCGGGTTAAAAAATGGTCCGGGATACGCCTTTTTAAAAACTTATAATGGTGGTGCTAACTGGATAAACGACATAAGTGATACTGTTCAGGCAAATGTTTTTTTTAAATTAAATGACAGTAGTGTTTGTGGTATTTTTGGAAAATTTTCAAAAACAACAAATAAAGGAGCCAGTTGGACAAACTATTCCATTCCAGTAGGTTCTTGGGCGACTTCACTTTGGTTTTTAAATGATTCCGTTGGATTTGCAACACTTGACCACGGGAATGGTACTCCTTGTTTTAATTATAGCAGTTTAATCAAGACAACAAATGGTGGACAAACGTGGACTGAAACAAACTATGAGTGTGATTTTATTTATTCACTTGTTTTTCCAAGCAATAAAATTGGATATATGCTTGGTGGAGTAGCCATTGGTACTCCGAGAAAAATATGGAAAACAACAAATGCTGGAAATACATGGCTATTGTCAAGTTATCCAGTTGGGGTTGCATATGATTCTACTTCCGCATATGGTTTAAATATGATATGCACAGATACTAATACTTGTTATATCCTAACAAATTATGGAGCCATTATAAAAACGACAAATGGCGGTGGAAATGTCGGAATTAATGAACAATCCAGGACTAAAAATGAAGATTTAAAGATTTATCCCAATCCGACACAATCAAACATCACCATTGAATTTGATTTAACGGAAACCAAAAATGTTTTCTTAGAAATAAAAAATATTTTAGGGCAAACTATTAAAATAATTGACAACAGTGCGTTTGAAGTTGGCAGAAATAAAGTTGAAATTGTTGTTAGTGAGTTTTCAAAAAGCTTATATTTTGTTCAATTGCAAAGTGGCCATGGAATACTAAGCAAAAAGTTTGTAAAGGAATAACCATTTTCTTTGACCGTTGGGTCACGACTTTTATGTTACGAACCAAGGGGTATGAACACTTCATATGAAGACTATACGCGGACTAACACTGTTAGACAAATACTGAAAAAAGAAACAACTACAGCCAACATCACCTAAGCAAAAAGGCCAGGGCTACCGCATGACTAACAATTGATTGTCAATAAGATATCAATAGTATG
>JAVHPR010000371.1:0-9065 GCA_036170695.1 Bacteroidia bacterium | reverse complement strand
ATGATAGAGCAAAAAAAATCACCAAAGCCATTGTAAAGATTTTAAATTATGCAAAAGTTAATTTTGCTGTATTGGGTACTGAAGAAAGTTGTACCGGTGATCCGGCAAAACGTGCAGGCAATGAGTTTTTATTTCAAATGCAGGCAATGGGAAATATTGCAGTATTGAATGGATACGAAATAAAAAAAATTGTAACAGGTTGTCCTCATTGTTATAACACGTTAAAAAATGAATATCCGGCACTTGGAGGTAATTATGAAGTGGTGCATCATACCCAATTGATTCAGGAATTATTGAATAGCGGAAGAATAAAAATTGAAGGTGGCAGTTTTAAAGGAAAAAAAATAACGTTTCATGATCCTTGTTATTTAGGTCGTGCTAATGATATTTATGAAGCACCGCGCGAAATTTTGCTGAACCTTGATGCAGAAATTGAAGAAATGACGCGTAGTCGTGAAAACGGACTTTGTTGTGGTGCCGGTGGTGCCCAGATGTTTAAAGAAGCAGAAAAAGGGAGCAAAGAAATATATGCTGAACGCGCAGAAGAAGCTCTGGCATTAAATCCTGATTTCATTGCAGTTGGCTGTCCGTTTTGCAACACCATGATGACAGATGGTGTGAAGCATTTCACCAAAGAGCAATCAGTGAAAGTACTTGATGTGGCGGAAATAATTGTTCAGGCGAACAATTTATAATAATTATTCTTGAATTAATTCTGCAAATCCATTCTTCAAAGTAGAGCAATAAATCAACATTTAATTTATATGTTATCAATCAATCAAATGCCTTTAGATTCCCGTGTATGGGTATTTCAAAGTAACAGAGCTTTTTCAGATATCGAGGTTAAAGCTATTGAAAAAGCCGGAATTCAATTTATTGCTGATTGGAAAGGTCATGGAGTTAGCCTGAAAGCTAGCTTTGATATTTTGTACAAACATTTTATTGTGATTTCGGTTGATGAAAATCAAGCTGCGGCGGGTGGTTGCAGTATAGATGAAGCCAATAATTTTATAAAAAAAGTGGAGCAGCATTTTAATCTGATTTTGTTGGATCGAATGCAGGTTGCCTATCGTAAAGGAGAAGAAATAGTTGTTTGTCATTTATCTGAATTCGAGAAATTGGCAGCGCAAAAACAAGTGGACGAATCAACAATTGTTTTCAATAATATGGTATCTACGAAAGCTACATTTGATAAGGAATGGGAAGTTCCATTAAAGCAGAGTTGGCAGAGCCGGGTACTTCCTATACAATAATCCCTGAAGAAGATTCCTTTAGATTATTTCTCCGAATTAAAATTTGAATAAAAATTGTTCGCCAATGCCATTGTGCTTTCATAGGGTATTCACTATTAAAACAATACTACATGGCTCATTGACGACGGAAACTTTATTACAATCTTTTGGGATTATTATCGAATAAAACCTACCGATGTCCCGAGCCTTGACAATCCGGGCAAACCGGTGCACTTGGATCAGCGGAATAACCTCGTCCGGAACAGCTGTAACAGGTTTTCTTTCCTTGTCCTCCGCATGAAGTACAATTTTGGCTGCTTGTATGGCCATCGCTTGACCGTACATATTTATACCTGCTCCCACCGCATGATGAGCAGGTGCTGCCGCCAGAACCACCGCATGAAGAACAGCTTATTTTGCCTCCTCCCAGATGTCCGGTACCATTACATTTAAGACAAGGTTTTCCCGCATTTAATCTATCTGAAATTGCATTCATCTTTTCAGCCTGAGCATCTGCTTTTTTTATGGAATCAGCCCTTTCTCTGGCTTGTGATTCTTTTACAAGCTCCTGCATAGTTTTTCTCTTGGGTTGTTTTTGAATCTCGTCTAATATTAATTGTCGATTTTCTTTTGAGTCTTTTATAACCTTTGCCAGGCCTTTTTCATCAAATCCCCTGACCCCCCTCGTTCCATATTCCAATACATCAATAAAATTAAATGGAACGATAACTTTCCCTGTGGCATCAATAAAACCAATGTTCCCTGAGTGACTACTTGATTTAACAGGGAAAACTCCGTTTTTTATTCTATTATATTTTGTGTCATCAAATCCAATTGTCGGATCCAGGGAAACTATTGTTCCATTGTATTTAAATAAAATTTGGGGCTTTGGGTTTTCAGTTGATTTTTCATTTACAATAATACTCCAATCGGCACTTCTAAAATCATTAGTTAAAAAGTAATAATTATCATGGCTTTCATGTAAAAACTTTCCTGTTATTCGTGAATACAAACCTGTTTCCGGAACTACTAATACTTCATTATATACTACGACTTTTTCTTCGTTTTTAGGCCAATTCCCCCTGTTCCCTGGATTTTCTACAGTTTTTCCTGTCTTGTCCAGCCACGTCGACTTATTGTCATTAAGCATACATACCATATTGTCCCAGAAAAAACCTGCATAAGTGGCTTTTCTCATAGGAATTATCAATTTTCCGGTATAATCAATATACCCCCATTTGCCGCCGCTTCTTACAGCAGCAAGTCCGTCAGAAAATGGTCTTATTTCATCGTATTTAGTTAATATTTCCTGCTTTGAACTTTTTACTAAAAATCCTTTTTTCCCATCTTTAGAAAAATAATAAACAGGATCCCCCAGATCGTACAAATTACTATATTCAGGTTTAATAATCCAGTTTCCTAAAGTATCAATAATCCCGGCCCGATTAATTCCTTCCGGCATTTTCTTAAAAACAATCAAGGTATTGTTTTTAAATGTATTAATATCGTCCAGTTCGCCGCCAGCGAGCATATTTCCTTTTTTGTCAAAAAGATAGAGTTTTCCTTTGCACTTGTACTCAATATATTTTGTTCGATCTTCAGCTTCAACTAAAAGTGAAATTCCATATCCCATCGGTTTACCAAAAACATACTTCTCGTCAAACACGAGTTCCTTTCCGGTTTTGTCTTTTATGCCATATTTACCGTGTTTACAAAAAACCATCACATCATTAGATAATGGATAATTATAGTCTGTTTCTGTGCATTCTTCACCTGCTAAGTTTATAAATACGGAGGGTGCTTGAGAATAAAGGAAATAAGGGAAAAAAATAAATATTAATAGTAATTTCTTCATAATAATAGATTTTAAACGGGTTTATATAGCTAAAATGGCAGAAACAATCGAAAAATTCAGTCTTTCTATTAGTTCAATTTTTTTGTAAATATACATTATTTCGAGTTTGACAACCCAATCTTTTTCAGGGCCGATTGCCTGATTTTGTGTCTGAATTTTTTCTTCATCGTACTTTTGTTAAATTCAATTTCTTTGGGAGAAGCGGAACTCATATTCCAAACGACAAATTTTTCATTAAAACAGAGTTGGCCGAGCCGTGTGCTGTCATAATTTCATTATTCTTTCCTGGGTAACTTGGGAATAACACGAACTTTATAATTACCTTTATATTTCATAATTGCTGGTAAGTTTTTTCCTTTCGTAAATAACATGATAAATATTATTTTATTTAATAACGAATGAAACCTGAAAGTAACATAAAAATTCTCACAAACAGATTTATTTTAGGTTTATTTGTCATGCTTGCTATTTGTGTTAGCCCGAAAGTGAATGCTCAAATAAACATGACTTTACTTGGCAATCTTCCCATTTCAGCTAATGTATTTGACGTTGCTGGCTATGTCGATTCCCAAGGCAATGAATATGCCATTATTGGTGCAGATAAGGGGGCTTTTATTGTTGATGTAACTATTCCTTCCAATCCTGATTCAGTCTTTTTTATTTCTGGTACAAACAGCTGGTGGCGAGGCGTTGAGGTGTATAATAACTATGCATATATTACCAGCCAATCTACCGGAGGATTGATGATAATAGATTTAAGCAGCCTTCCATTCAATACAAATTTAACAGTATCCTATTTTACAGGTGTCACCTATTCTTTTCAAATAGCTCATGAATTATTCATTGATGAAAACGGAATTTGTTACATCTTTGGTTCTAATTATGGTAATGGTGGCGCCATCATGCTTGATTTATCAGCTAGTCCAACCAACCCTGTGGAATTAGGTGTTTTTGATCAGCACTATCTCCATGATGGGATGGTAAGAGGGGATACCTTATGGGGAGCGGCTATTTATCAGGGCTATTTTTCAGTAATTGATGTAAGCAATAAATCTTCTCCTGTTTTAATTGCAACTCATAATACACCAGCCGCTGTTACTCACAATTGCTGGATATCAGATGATGGCAAAACATTGTTCACAACAGATAAAACAAGCGGAGGATATATTATTTCTTTTGATGTATCTGACTTAAACAATATCACCGAACTAAATAAAATCCGATCTAACCCGGGTTCAGGTTCTGTTCCTTATAACACCACTGTATTTGGGCATTTCCTTGTTAATTCATTTCACAAAGATGGTGTAACCATTGTTGATGCAACCCATCCCGAAAACATGGTTGAAGTTGGTAATTACGACACATACCCTTCTGGCTCAGGAGATGGGTTTACCGGTTGCCAGGGAGTATATTCCTTTCTACCTTCCGGCAATATTATTGCCACTGATATGGAAAACGGATTGTTTGTTTTAAATCCTGTTTTTATCAGAGCTTGCTATCTGGAAGGGCTTATCACTAAATTGGGTTCGGGAAACCCTGTTTACAATGTTAACGTGGAAATACTTTCTTCATCTGCACTCACCAGCAGCAATTTGTCGGGTAATTACAAAACGGGGATTGTTGATAGCGGAACATATTCCGTGCAATATAGTAAAGCCGGTTATTTTACAAAAATTGTAACAGGTGTAAATTTATCACACGGAATTACCACCACTCTAAACGTTGAAATGATTGATTCTGCCAGCATTGGAATTAATGAAACATATGAAAATGAATACAATTTTATAAAAAATTATCCTAATCCTTTTAGCGAAAGCACAACTATTGGTTATTTGCTTTCTGAGCAGTCCGAAGTTACAATAACCATTTATAATCCTTTAGGTGAAAGGGTTAACGAACTTGTAAAGCAGAGTAAGCCGGCAGGAAAACATGAAGCATTGTGGAATGCAAAAGATTTTTCACCCGGAATATATTTTTATGAAATACGTGCAGTAAATGAAAATGGGACATTCCGGCAGGTTAACAAGATATCACTGGTGAAATAATATGGAATTATTCAAAAATAAAATTCTTGTTTTTGCCTTGTGTATTCAATGCGTTTTCTTAACTGTCACATGTTTTGCGCAGGGAATAGGCAATGGACAGGATGGTTCTCCCTCTATTTCAGGGATTGTTAATTCTTATACCTATTTGCTTAACGATGCAGGAAGGTGTGAAAACAAGCTCAATGTTGCAGATGCAAGTGCTTTTAATTCCGGTGATCTTATTTTGATCATGCAGATGCAGGGCGCCATCATTGATGGAACCAATACACCAACGTATGGGACAATACAGGATTATCGCAAATCCGGAAATTACGAGTTTGCGAAAGTGCAATCAGTAAGCATAAATGAAATTACTTTACAATATGCTCTTACACGATATTATGCAGTATCAGGAAAAGTGCAGGTTATCAGGGTGCCGCAATATCAAAAGCCAACTGTTACCGGAAATCTTACCTGTCCTCCATGGGATGGGCAAACAGGAGGTGTTTTGGTTATTGATGCACAAGATACCATCACCATGAATAACCAAATAAATGTAATGGGAAAAGGATTCAGAGGCGGACTCCATCATACAGCTCCATGTATTTTTGCCATTCGTTATGATTATGTTGCCGAATGGCCAGATCCACAGTATTATGCCGCAAAAGGGGAAGGAATTGCTTTTTACGGAATTGACCCATTTATGTCTGGAAGGGGGGCAGCAGCAAATGGAGGAGGAGGTGGGAATATTCACACTACCGGTGGGGGCGGTGGTTCTAATTTTGGTTGTGGTGGTGATGGAGGGTGGGGTTATCCTGTTGATGGTAGCGGTGGAGAAAAACTTGTTTACGGATTAGGTGGATATCCTTTAACATATTCAAATTCAGCCAATAAGCTCTTCCTGGGTGGTGGAGGAGGTGCCGGGCACGAACATTATGGCAATGGCACCAGTGGTGCAAACGGTGGCGGAATTGTTATTATTAATTGTAAAGCAATGGATGGAAACGGAAATTCTATTTTAGCAAGAGGGAATAATTCTGCCAGTGCAGGTGCTTATGGTGATGGTGCCGGAGGTGCAGGCGGCGGAGGCTGTGTTTTATTATCTGTGCAGTATTATCTAAGCAAATTGTTTGCTGATATCAGCGGCGGGACAGGTGGCTGCACGATTGCCCAGGGATTTGGTCCCGGTGGTGGTGGTGGTGGTGGCATCTGCTGGTTTAATAATTCCATCGCTCCGGATAGCGTTACTGTTTTATCACCGGGAGGATTAAAAGGGCTTGCCGGTGGCGGCGTTTATGGTGGTTCCGATGGCTGCAATGGTGGAATATTAGTTAATTTGCAAGTTCCATTTAACAACACCTACCCATCTGTATTTGCTGACTTTTCTTTAACGCCAATCTATCTGACCGATTATAATGTGACTTTTGCGAGCAATAAAGTAATTACTTTTATCAATTTAAGCCTTGGCGGAACATCTACATATTGGAATTTTGGTGATAGCTACTCAGATACAATGCATGACCCAATGCACACCTATAGCGCATTAGGAGCATATACAATTCAATTAATTGAAAGCAATGCCATGTGCTCAGATACTGTTTCGAAAAACATTTCAACTGAATTTGATATTCCCAATGTTTTCACCCCCAATAAGGATAATAAAAATGATTTTTTTCCTGAAATAAACTGGAATTTTGAATCAACAGTAACAATTTTTAACCGATGGGGTCAGATAGTTTTTAAAGGAGAAAATATGAATACCAATTGGGACGGCACCTATATGGGAAAAGATGTTTCTTCTGGGACTTATTTTTATATTTTTAATTTTATGAATAATGAAGGCAAAACATTCATAAAAGAAGGGACTCTGACTTTATTACGATGAAAAATCAAAGAAATTACAAAAAATGTCAGAGTGTCATTACATTCTGACATTTTTTGTTGGCTTTTATTCTAAATGCTGCAAAATTGTCTTTTTATAAGTATTGATACCCCTTTGGCACAATAACTGACAAATAAGGAACGCAATTTTATTTTCTATTAAACAATTAAATTTTAAATCATAAAAAAAATGGCAAAAGTAAACACGAAAGCAAACATCAAACCGGTTGCTGGTAGTCAAAACAGAGTGGTAATAGAAGCTTCCGCAGCTGAAGAAAAAACAAAAGGTGGGATTATTATTCCGGATACTGCAAAAGAAAAACCTCAAAGAGGATTAGTAATTGCTGTTAGCGATATTGATGAAAAAGGAAATAAACCATCCGTAAAAGTGGGAGATACAGTATTATATGGCAAATATGCAGGTACTGAAGTTCAGGTGGAAGGTAAAGATTACCTGATTATGCGCGAAACGGATATTTTCGCAATCGTGTAAAGAAGCCCCTCCCAACCTCCCCAATGGGGAGGAGACGAGATGAAAAAAAAATATAAATTAAGACAAATTAATAAAACTAAATTAATACTAACCAGTTACCAAGTTCCTCCCCTTTGGGGAGGTTAGGAGGGGCTAAATATTTTTAAAAAATGGCAAAAGATATTATATTTAACATTGACGCTCGCGACCGTTTAAAAAAGGGTGTTGACTCATTAGCAAATGCTGTGAAAGTAACGTTAGGACCAAAAGGGCGTAATGTAATTATCGACAAAAAATTTGGTGCACCTATGATCACCAAAGATGGCGTAACAGTCGCTAAAGAAATTGAATTAAAAGATCCTGTAGAAAATATGGGCGCTCAGATGTTGAAAGAAGTTGCATCAAAAACAGCTGATGCTGCAGGAGATGGAACGACTACAGCAACGGTTCTTGCTCAGGCAATTGTTACTGCAGGTTTAAAAAATGTTGCAGCTGGTGCAAATCCAATGGATTTAAAACGTGGTATCGATAAAGCTGTATTGACTGTTATTGAGAGCCTTAACAAACAATCACAAAAAGTTGGTGAAGACAATAAAAAAATTGAACAGGTTGCTACTATTTCAGCAAACAATGACAACACTATCGGCAAACTGATTGCAGAAGCAATGAAGAGAGTTAAAAAAGAAGGTGTTATTACTGTTGAAGAAGCTAAAGGAACTGAAACAACTGTTGAAGTTGTTGAAGGGATGCAGTTTGATCGTGGTTATATTTCACCATACTTTGTTACTGATGCTGATAAAATGCAAGCTGTGATGGAAACACCACTTATTTTAATTACTGATAAAAAAATATCAAGCATGAAAGAATTGCTTCCGGTACTTGAAAAAGCAGTTCAAACAGGCAAACCGATTGTAATCATTGCTGAAGATGTTGATAGCGAAGCATTGGCTACTTTGGTGGTAAATAAAATCCGTGGTTCTTTAAAAATTGTGGCAGTGAAAGCTCCAGGATTTGGAGATAGAAGAAAAGCAATGTTAGAGGATATTGCAATTCTTACAGGCGGTACATTGATATCTGAAGAAAGAGGTTATAAATTAGAAAACACTGAATTATCAATGCTTGGGACAGCAGAGAAAATCTCAATTGATAAAGACAATACAACAATTGTTGGTGGCAAAGGCAAAAAAGCTGATATCACTTCACGTGTTAATCAAATTAAATCACAAATAGAAACTACAACATCCGATTACGATAAAGAAAAATTGCAGGAGCGTTTAGCGAAATTAGCTGGCGGTGTTGCAGTGTTGTATATTGGTGCTGCTACAGAAGTGGAAATGAAAGAAAAGAAAGACCGTGTGGATGATGCATTATCCGCTACACGTGCCGCTGTTGAAGAAGGAATTGTACCGGGAGGTGGTGTTGCTTTCATTCGTTCAATTGACGCTTTGGATAAATTAAAAGGTGATAATGAAGACGAAAACACCGGTATTGCAATCGTAAAACGTGCTATTGAAGAACCGTTGCGTCAGATAGTTGCTAATGCTGGTCTTGAAGGTGCTGTTATTGTTCAGAAAGTACGTGAAGGCAAAAATGATTTTGGT
>JAVHPR010000370.1:0-9075 GCA_036170695.1 Bacteroidia bacterium | reverse complement strand
TTATTGAAATGCGACAACAAACTTGTAAAAGTTATTTTGTCTCAATTCCTTAGTAATATTTTCTCAACTGAATCTCCAAGTGTATTTTCCAATTCATTTAAAAGCTCATTCTTATCGGCTGTTCCGGATTCAAGTTTGTCATTAATCGCTTGAAGTTTTGATAATGCGTAATCTCCCACCGTAATTTTTGCACCAAATATTTCTATAGTAATCTTGTTGATTGAGGCTCCTAATGTTTGAAATCTTGGTCTTAAATATTTAAAATCTCCATCTTTCCCTTTTTTTAGCAATAGAACAAAATTCACTTCTGAGTCAGATATTAAATATGATGAATGTGTCGTCATTAGCATTTCCCTCATAGTGTTGTTTTTTTTATCTTCTTCAATATTAAAGCAATTTCGAAGGCTTGTAATGAATTTCGCTTTCCAATCAGGGTTAAAATGTGTTTCAGGTTCATCAAAAAGAAATAAGCTTCTTGTGCCTTTAAAAAGCAGACACAACCCTAAAGTGTGTAAAAATTGATGCTCGCCATCTGATAGCTCTTTAGTAAAAATACTGTGAGGCACTTCTTCCTTTCTAATCTTAAAATTTTTAAAGCATAATACTCTTTCGTTTTCTTCGGGACGATATATTGTATCCTCGCTCAAAAATATATTTTGTGTTGAATAAATTCTCTTTTTACTTTCTGTACTTATTTTATAAGCATCAAGCACAAGTAATAGTTTGAATAGTTCAAAAAGTTTTAAAGGATCATTTTCAAAGTGAAATTGAAAAGCTTTTTTAGTTGCCTTATTCACTTTAAAATCTAAATACAAATAGCTACTGTCTCTTGAGTAATCTCCCGTTACATACCCAGTTTCAGCAAAATAATCAACGTTTTGAATTTCATACCATGTAGTAGCACACCTTTTTAACTTTTCGATGTAAGAAGTAACATAGGCGTCCTTTTTATTATTGCCTTTTAAATCTATGTTTTGAAGTAAATTTGGTTTAACAGAGATATCTTGCTGAGTCGTCCCGCTAAAATTGCTAAATGTTTCTTCTCTATCGTTAGAGGTTTTAGGAGGATTGATTTCAATATCAGTTCGGATTACCAATCTAAACGTGTCAACATCTTCAATACCAACGTAGTCTTTAAATGGTTGAAGGCTCTCCTTTTTCTTTGGTTCTAATTCTGAATCAAGCATCAAAAGATTGCTAAGCAATATTGCTTGGCTATAAGATTCGTCTAAATATAAAAGAGAGGATTCCGGTCTTGGACTTAAAAATTCTTTTGCTGCAAGGCTTGTTAAATATTCGTCATATTGCAGGAAACGACTCTTGATGAATGGAAAACTCAAGGTTTCATTATTGCCTGATGCATATCCAACAATAAATTTTGGCAACAAATTTTTTGACTCTTGTTGCGATAACTCGGATGGCTTTCTGAATTCTGATTCATTAATCCACTCAATAATTGGTCTTTTGTTTTCTTTTTTAATAATTGAAACACGAACAATTTTACTGTAATCACAATTTGGAAAAGTTTCCTTATCCAAAAAGGTGTGATATTCCAATTCATAATCATTTATTTTTGATATTTCCGGGACAAATCCTTTGGGATTTTCTTCTGATTTATAAAAATAATCTGGTTTATATCGCAAATAAATACAATCTAAATGATAAAATATTTCCGCTAAAACTTCTAATACGTTTGACTTACCACTACCATTTCTGCCAGCAAGTATATATGGATTAAATTCAATTGCCGATTTTTGATCTAACTTTTTTTGAAATATAATTTCGAATCCCTGAGGCAAGGATTTATAACCATTATAATCATTTATTTTAAGCCTTATAAGCTTCATTTGTCAGTTTTAATTTAATAGTTTTGGTCTCTTCTTCAAACATTTGTTCTATGAGCGGTGGAGTAGTTTCCATAAATTTAAAAATGATGTTTTTCCATTTTTCATAATCGAAATCTATATCGCCTTTATTCTGAAAAAAATCAAAATATTTGGAATCAATATCTTCCAAAGTAAATGTTTTGTCTTTGAACCCATCTTTAAGCAAAAATTGATAAAAAACATCATCATTTATGAAATCAAACATCCACTTATCATTTTGTTGTATTAATTCACTGGGTATTCCAAGGTATTCATCTAAAGACAAATTTGAAATATCCAATTTTTCATTTTCAGATTGCATAATCTTACCGTACTCTTCACGTAGATCAATTTTCAAGTCTTTTTTTTTTGCATCCATTGATTCATTAATTATTTCAATAGTTGTTAAATTCAATTCTCCCTTAAAAGCCTTTTGGCTTAAAACACCATACATGCTTTGCAACTCAATTAAACTTTTTTTGTAAAGTCCTCTTAGGGCTTCTACTTTTTCCACTATTGCCCCAAATTTGGTTTGAAGCTCGATGGGGGGAATTCCAATTATAATTTCCTGAATTTTAGTAGGCGATGTGTGTCTAACCTTCGTTCCCGTTGCTTTTGAATGTATTAAAGCTCTGATTTTATAAAAATTAAAAAGATGAAACAAAAATTTGTTGTTAAGATTTTTAGGATCATGAACAACTAATCCAAGTCGTTGATTATGAAGGAACACATTTGAATTTGGAATGAGTATGGGACTCCCTAATAACCCAGGAGCTTGTTCTGTCATGGCAATGAGTAAGCTTCCCTGTTTCAAAAGATAATCAACAGGAAATTCTCCAACATAATATTTTTGTTTTTCTCCTCGATCTTTATACCCTCCTTCTTCATAAAAATTACCCGGAGTAAGTAAAACAAATTTACCTTCATTTGAAAAGTACTCACTTTTAAAGGCAAAGCCATGTTTGATTTTTAAAATGTCTTCTAAAGCTTTTTGTGGCCACCCCTTCTCATTTTTAACCGGATCCCCAAACATTTCCCAAAAGGTAGATTTTAATAATTCATCCAAAAGGCTTATGCTTCCTTTTCGGTTTGATATTATGGCTTCTGCTCGGCTTAATATTTCTGCTATTCGAATTTGATCGGAGAGTGGTGGGAGTGGAATTTTAATTTTACTCAATCCTTCCCTTGTAATTTGTGGTTGTGCGGAACCTGTAATTACATCATTAAATCCCCTTTTCAATAAAGCATAATATAAAAAAGTAACATCAACATCTCCGCTCAATTCATCTAGCGCCATTGCATTTGAATTGATATAGGAATACGGTTTTGTTATATGTAAATTACCACATGTTGCGCCTCTACATGTTATTACAAGAGTTGGAAATTTATGGTTATATTCAGAATATTTGCCAATTATCCCATTTGCTCCATAAACATAATAACCTTCGTCAATTAATTCCGATGATGGCAAGTTTTTCCATTGTTTTGGCTTTGAAATATCTAAAAGGTTAACACTTTTCTAACTCATTACATCAATTCTTTTAGTTCTTTTAATCCATTAACAATATTATTTTCAATACTTTCTAACTTTTCAAAAATAAGTTTCGGTTTTTCATACGTTACTTCTTCGTACACTTCTTGCTTGTATTTACTAAGGCTTAAATCGTAATCGTTATCAATTATTTCTTGTTTAGGGATATGGAAGAAGTGTCCATTGCGATTATCGCCATCGCTGCCATTCGACAAGCTCAGGGTGACAGCGCGCTGATGATATTGTTTTACAATATCCTGTAAATCGCTTTTATCAATTTTGTTACGTTTATCATCTAAGCTATAACCATCGTTTAACATTTCGTAAAACCAAACATTGGTGGTTTCGCCACCTTTGGTGAAAATTAAAATGGCTGTACTAACTCCTGCATACGGTTTAAACACACCGCTTGGCATGGTAATTACTGCTTTTAATTCGCTTTGTTCCACCATTATTTTGCGTGCTGCAACAAATGCTTTTCCGCTACCAAACAATACCCCTTGTGGTACTACAACGGCTGCTGTGCCGCCCATTTTTAGCATAGTGTAAATACGTTCAATAAAAAGTAATTCGGTTTTTGTTGTGCCCAATTTTAAACTTTCGTTAATGTCGCCTTTGTCTATATTGCCTGTAAATGGTGGGTTTGCAAGTATAATATCAAACTGAGCATCTTCATTAAACGATTTACTCAGGGTATCTTTGTAATCAATGTTTGGTTGTTCAATACCATGCATCATCAGGTTCATTAAACCTAAGCGTACCATTGTGGTATCAATATCATAACCATACAATGATTTTTCTACAATGCCTTTTAATGTATCGTTTAAGGTTGCTGAAATAGTAGCTCTCATAAAACCATCTTCATCAGGCATAATGGAATCGGGGCTTTCTTTATAGGCTAATTCGGTTAAAATATATTGGTAAGCGCCTAATAAAAATCCGGCTGTACCACAGCTTGGATCCGCAATACGTTGCCCTAATTTTGGAGCAACCAAATCATTCATTAATTTAATGATGTGACGTGGTGTACGAAACTGTCCATTTTTACCAGCACTTGCAATGGCACCTAATAACATTTCATACACATCACCTTGTATGTCCTGAAATGCTTGTCCTCCTTCAGAGGAATCTTTTTCAATTTCAACAAAAATTAATTCGATAATGTTTATTGCTTCTACCAACAAAGATGGTTTGGGCATAATAAACACAGCATTAGCCATTGACTTTGTAAACTTAGAGCCACCTTCAAATTCTTTTAAAAATGGAAACACTTTTGTTTGTACGTGCAATAACATTTGTTCGGCAGGCATACGTTTGAATGTGCGCCAACGTAACTCCTGTTTATCAACTGTAGCATCGCTACCGGGTACTTTATATTGCCCTGAAAATTTAGAAGTATATTTTTCGCCAGTAAATTCAGCATCACGCTCACGCTTGGCTTCTAAATCATCCATTTGTTTCATGAACAACAAATAAGTGATTTGTTCTATTGCGGTTAGCGGATTACTAATTCCGCCACTCCAGAAGTTATTCCAAAGACGGTCAATGAGTGCTTTTAATGCTGGGTTACTTTGTAACATATTATGCGGCTAATAATTTATTTGTAAAATTTAATATCTCTTCGATTTCATTTGGTTTAAAAACACCACGAATTCCTTCAGGGTGCAGCATTGTAAAAGGCGATTCAATTAAATTGCGTTTGTTTAGTTCGCCTTTATCTAAAATGTACTTTTTTAAAAGATCTAAAAATTGCAGTTGACGTGCTGTTAAATACGTATGCCCTTTTATAAATTCGTTAAATGCATTTGAAACAGTTTCCGGAAACGTTTCTAAAACCTGTATTCCTAAAATATGTTTAATGAATTGTACTAACTGTGCTTTCCGGTGATGATATACTCTGCGCAATAAATCAATAGTAATGTGTGGATGCTCATCATGCAATGCTTCTGCTAATTGATCTGCTTCTTCCTTAGAAATTTCTTCTCCTTGTTTTAGTTTTTGAAGGATTGGATTTTCTGCAACTAATTCATTTATTTTTTGCTCTACTAATTCTCTATACTTCGCTATGCTCAATGCTTCATGTTGAGGGCCGAATTCAACATACTCTTTAGCATACACTTCATCTTTAAAATTAAATTTAGCCGGAGGAAGAGCAACAATAGCTTCTCTGAATTTCATTAACGGAGAAAGCCGAGTAGTCAATTCATCAAACTTTTCTTCAGTAACGGTAGCCCAATAATTATTTGTTTGGCTTTGGCGAATAATATCTGACTCTTTCGCAACAATGTTAATAGAGGTAGGTAATTCGCCAATCTCTTCTATAATACTATCTTTTAAAGCTTCAAACTTTTCTTTTTCTTCATTTAAAAATGCCAACGAAACTTCTAAAATATCTTTTTCAAAACGCATCGCTTTAAAGTCAGCGTCTGAAACCGTTCTGAACAATGGCTTTACAACTGTTTTTAAAAATTCTAATTTATCATTGGTTAAAAGATTCCAAAAATTCTCATCATCCAATCGTTGTAATTCATGCTTTGCATCTAAAATAACAATTGAATTATGCGGTAGCGTTGCAATTTGCTTTCGCAGTTTTGTAATTTCTTTTGTAACCAGTTCCGTTTTATTTAACTCCTGTGCTTTTTCAATTTTATCTAAACGAATCCCAAACAAACGCACCGGTAATGGAATGGTGGTACTTGCTTGCATTCCACGAGGGTTTAATTTAAAGTATTCGAAATTGTCCCAACAATCTAAAATCAAAAAATTATCTTTCTTCGTACACCAAGATTTCATTTTTGTTGGCTCTAATAGGCGAGTGCCGCGCCCAATCATTTGCCAAAATTTTGTGTACGAATAAACAGGCTTTGCAAAAACTAAGTTTACTAATTCCCGAATATCAATTCCGGTATCTAACATGTCCACGCTAATTGCAATGCGAGGCATATCGTTATTTTTAAATTGATCTAACAATCCACCATTGCCATAAACACGAGGATCGTCACTCACTATTACTTTTGCTAACTCACCTTTGTATTCGGGATAAAAAGCATCAAACAATTCTTCCATTCTCCGTGCGTGTTTCATAGTAGCACAAAAGAAAATAGTTTTGCCCGGCAACACACCGCTGTCGTCTTTTATGGATTCCTCCATAAATTCACGAACAATCAAAGCGTTTGTCCCTTTATTAATAACTGATTTTTCTAGTTCAGTTCCTTCGTAATCAATTTCAGCAACTTCCTTTCCATCTAAAATCAAATTTTTCTGATCTTCTAAAGAAATGGATCGTTTGTTTATTCCTTCTTCTTGAAACTTGGTTTTAATTTTCATTACTTGAAAATTACTCAAGTATGGAGGGATATTATTTACAGCTTCATCATATGAGTATGCATAAGTCGGAACACCTTCTTCGCATTCAAATAATCTAAAAGTATTATGATCTATTACATCGGTAGGTGTGGCTGTCAACCCCAATGTAATGGTATTGAAGTAATCTAAAATTTCTCCGTAAGTGTTGTAAATACTGCGATGACTTTCATCCACAACAATCAAATCAAAAAAGTGCGGGCTTAGTGCTTTCTTTTCATCACGGATCACATTCAACATAGTTGGATACGTTGAAACATAAATGCGTCTATCAGTTGTAATTTCCTTTTCGCCAACTTTTGGCCAACGAGGTTCGTTGGGTAAATGTTCTTTAAAAGCATCTAATGTTTGATCACGCAAAGCAATACGATCAACCAAAAACAAAACTCGCTCTGCCCAACCTGCTCTCATTAACGCATCAACTAAAGCAATACAAGTACGAGTTTTACCTGTACCCGTTGCCATTACCAATAAGAATTTGCGTTTACGTTTTTCAACGGCTTCCATTACTGCTCTAATGGAGGCGATTTGATAATCTCGTCCGGCAATTTTGGTATTTATTAATTCACTCGCCAAAGCTTTGCGAGCCTTTCGAATGTATTGGTATCGTTCTAAATCATCACGTGTAGGAAAACCGTAAACTTTTTTAGGAGGATAATTGTCCAAATCCCAAAAGAAAATATCATGACCATTAGTATAAAAACAAAAAGGTAATTCGCCTCCATGTTGGGCTTGAATATTAGTACAATATTGTTTGGCTTGTTCTCTCCCTACAGCAGCATCAACCGCTGATTTTTTCGCTTCAACAACCGCTAAAGGCTTACCATCCTTTCCTAGTAGAACATAATCGCTGAACTGATGACCGGAGTATTTGGTTCTAGGTTCCTCTACCCCAAGCCGGACTCGAACATCAATATCAAACTCCTCAACTACCTGAGTATGGTCGCTAACATTCCATCCTGCTACTTGCAGGCACTTATCAATAATATCCTTTCGGGTTTTGGCTTCGTTGCCGGACATAAATATTCCAAGTAAACTACCGAAAAATACGAATTTTTATCGCTTAATGAGTTAAATTTATTCTTTCTAAATGATAAACGGCAATTTCATCAATTCAAAATTAAATAACTGAAAAACAATGAATAACGTTAACCTTAATCGAAAAGAACTATATGACTTAGTTTGGTCTACGCCAATGACTGCCCTGGCAAAGAAATATTTAATCTCAGATTCCGGATTAAGAAAAATCTGTGTTAAAATGGAAATCCCTTTGCCAAAGGCTGGTCATTGGGAGAAATTGAAAGCCGGAAAAGAAGTTGAAATTTCTGAACTTCCAACAACCTACAAGGGAAACAATGAAATTACACTTGAACTTAGAAAAGAAGGAGATGAAAACTTAAAAGGTCTACCATCAACTGAAATGGTTTTGAAAGAGGAGATAGAAGATGATCCTCTGTTAAATATAACCGTACCAGATATACTTACAAAACCGCATAAGCTAATAGTTGAAACTAAAAAAGCACATTTTAACAATGAAAACCGCCATAGCAAAAACTTCACAGGTTATTTAAGGAGTCCATTAAGTATTTCTGCAACCAAACTTAATTATAGTAGAGCTTTAAGAATAATGGATACGTTTATTAAAGTGATGGAGCAGCGAGGGCATGTATTTCAATTTAAGAACAATTAAGCTCACCTTGCAATATATGGTGAAGAATTTGCAATTAGTATTAGAGAAAAAAACAATAGAATTCCAAAACCACAAACTGGTAGTTGGCAAGAATATGATTATATCCCTTCCGGAATATTAGTCTTTTCAGTAAGAATTAGTTATCATAATATTGAGTGGACAGACGGAAGACTACCCTTAGAGAATCAATTATCAAAAATAGTAGCCAAGATTGAAATAAAAGGTGCTGAAGAAAAAGAAAAGCATTTGAGATGGCAAAAAGAAAGGGAAATTCAGGCAGAGCAAGATCGAATAAAGAAAGCTAAAGAGGAAGAAATTGAACAGGAATTAGCCAAGTTCAAGGAGCTTAAGCAAAAGGCTGATCGTTGGCAGGAAGCTTGCCAAATTCGGGCGTATTTGGGCGATTTGGAGGCAAAAGCAAGCAAAGAGCTATTGATGACCGAAGAACTCACAAATTGGCTAAAGTGGGCGCACAAAAAGGTGGATTGGTACGATCCGAACATTGAAGCGCAAGACTCTTTAATGGAAGGGGTGGATAAAGAAAACTTAACTTTTAAGAAATTGGGTTATTATTCAGGGCTACCGCATGACTAACAATTGATTGTCAATAAGATATCAATAGTATG
>JAVHPR010000369.1:0-31991 GCA_036170695.1 Bacteroidia bacterium | reverse complement strand
AGGAATTACAAAACAATAAAAGACAGCATGTCTAAAGCAGATAAGCAATTTAAAAGTATATGCATTATCATATTCAAAAGGAATTACTGTTTTACCTGCAAAGTCAATAAACCCCCACTTCCCTTGAGTTTTAACAGAAGCCAATTGTTCAGAAAAATTATTTGCTTCCATGTATTGGAAAGAGATAATGATTTGACCATGATTATTTATGTATCCGTATTTTCCATTTTCTTTTACACGTGCAAGAGTCCCAACAAAATCATCTGCAAATTCAAATTTAAAAGGCACCACCACTTTACCCGTAACATCAATATATCCATACCTTCCGTTTTTTTTAACTTTCGCTAAACCATTCATGAATGGACCCGCATCCTCATATTCAAAGTTGATAATAACGATTCCCTTTTCATTGATAAAGCCTCGCTTATTGCCATTTATAACAATAGCAGCACCATTAATAAAGTCGCTGCCGGCATCATAAGTAGCCGGAACAATAATTTGATCATTCAATTTGTATCCACATTTGCTTTTATCATAAAATCGCTGTGGCGTCTGCGCCACTAGAGATTCTAAAGAAAATAAAAAAAATATCAAAAAAAAGAGCTCTTTGATTTTCATAGGGGAAGGGAATTTTTCTAAGTTAAAAAAAAAGTAAAATTAAAGGCACCTCGACTGAAAAAGCCGAATCATAAATAAACCAATCAAATATACAATTTTGAAGGAGAAATATTGGATATATTCAAAAAAATCTACAACTTCTTATTTCCCTTGTGTCTCTTGCTGTCGCGTTTGGATTTCTTTTCCAGATTTTTTTCAAAGGCTTTAGTAAGATCGATTCCTGTTTGGTTAGCAATACAAATTACTACAAATAATACATCCGCTAATTCGTCAGAAAGATTACTATTTTTCTCTTTATTTTTAAAAGATTGCTCACCGTACTGTCGGGAAATAATTCGTGCAACCTCGCCAACTTCTTCGGTAAGTATTGCCATATTAGTTAATTCATTGAAATAACGTACACCATGTGTACTTATCCATTTATCCACTTTTTGTTGAGCTGCCTTAAGGGTTATTTGTTTGTTGTCCATTGGTTGAAGGGTTAAGGGGATATTCTTTTCTAATATAATCCGGCTGATCTCCTTTAGGGTTAAGAAAATATATCAAATTGGCGATTAGGTATATACCTGAAAGCAACAGCAGAATTATAGGTGACAATAATAGACATAAGGCAAACATATGAGGCGACGTTTTAAAGAATAGCATCATGGTGTGGTTCCATCTTTTTCTGAATGATTTTCCGAAGAAAAAAACACGGGAAACAAAAGCCAGGAAACACACAGGGAAAAGCATTTTCTTATACTTTTCAGATCTGGTGATGAATAATGGTTCTGTTTTGTCTTTCAGATTGAGATATCCGTTTAACAGGTTTTCAAACATTCTGAAAGGCCATGGACCACCTTCGTTTACAAGTTTGGTATAGGTAGAAAAAACAAGTTTTAAAGCATCAACATGGGAAAAACTGCGGGATTCAAAATTGAAATCGGTGATTCCATCCAGTTCAACCTTATAATCAATTGCAATACGACCATCCTGTTTCATGTTTTCCCAAAGCTTTGTACCCGGCACAACATGCAGCGGCACCACCTGGTAAAAGGTTGGATTCATTGCAACAAAACGATCTGCATCCGCATTTGCAATTTCTTCATTCTGACTGTCCCAGCCAATAACCAATGATCCTAATGTATTTATGCCATGAGCATGCAATTGATGAAAAAAAGACTCTATTTCACCCTTGCGTTTTGATAAGCCTTCCTCTTGCAGAACTTTTTCGCTTAATGATTCCACCCCGATAAAAATAGTGCCTATTCCGCATTGTATCAGCTCCTCTATTGAATAGTTCATAATGGAATTCAAGGATGCAAATACAGTTATTAAAAATGGGCGGTTTTGCAACTCACTTTTATTGAAATAGTCCATAAATTCCAACATGTTTTTGCGATTGCTCAGGAAATCTTCTTCGTAGATTATTGCCGACTGAATTTCAGGATGTTTTTTTGCCTGTTCAAGCAGAGATTCAAAAAGTTGTTGGCTTGTAAACAAAGGAATGTAACGCCTGTTGAATTGACTGGAAGTTGAACAAAATGCACATCCATAGGTGCAACCAAGACCTTTGACAAGAATAATTTGTTTGAAAATTTCAATACGAGTTCTATAAAAACTATTTATCGCCGGAAGTAAATCCTGCCGGAGTTTTTTTTGATTGCGTATACCCCATTTATTGAAAATGACGGTATTGAGGAAATTCACGCCCTCTCCATAGCAAATATAATCTGCCAGTTCTTTTAGTTTGTCAGATGTTTCAAAAGATTCTTTAAAAACAGCTGTGCCATATCCTCCCAGCACTATTTCAATATGCGGATGATTTTGTTTTACCCACTCCACCATTTCCAATACTTTTTTGTGAGCAGAATGGTGAATCCAATGGCAACGATTTCATATTCGCCACTGTTTACTTCCTTTTGAAATGCTTTACTGGATGGATTTTCAAGCACTACTGATTCAAGGGCAATATTCTGAGCAACAAAATGAAGCGAATGCCAACTTTGGAATGACCGAAGCTGAAACAATCCCTGTTTATAGGTATTCCGATAATAGAAATAGTCAATAGGATCCTTTTCAACAGGCAATTTTGGATAAGGACCACAAGGTGAACTGAAAAGGATTTTATGTTTCATCTTTTATATGGTCTGTTTTTTATCAAAAACTGATATTATATGCCCCTGACAGGGTTTCAAACCCTGTTAGGGGTTTATTTAGAGTTTTTACTATAATTAGTGTTTGTCCATACAGTCGGCATTAATATTAGCACGTCATTGCGAAGGAGGCACGACTGAAGCAATCTCAGTCGCGTATATGAAATTGCTTCGGGTGAAAAACCATCGCAATGACGCTCCGTTTGGGAGTTTTTTCTTAATTATACGACAATGAATCATAATTTTAATGTCTATGAATCTACGTCAAGTGTTTTTTTTGAATTACCTGGCTCAATGGACAGGCACTAATAAATATTCAACTCTAACAGGGTTTGAAACCCTGTCAGAGTATGCTTTTTAAAAAATGAATAAAAAACTATTAAAGAACTTTAAACACTTGTTTTTCTTAAAACGTAGTTAAAACGTGCATAAACTAAAAAATTGACTAAGTTTCGCATATTAGTTTTTGTATCTAACATGCGTTGCGTAATGGAGGAAACGCTGTAAAAATCTTTATTCGCTTTCACAGTGGCTTCACTCAATTGTTCGGGGCTCATCAATTTAGGTTTAAAAGTTGCCTGATTATAACGGTAGTCGGGGTGATTCCACCAATGCCCGTCGTATAGCAAACGATCTTCCTTTTTAAACTGATTGTAAATTTCCGTTCCCGGATAGGGCATTAAAATATGAAAAAATGCTAGAGTAAATTTGTTTTTTATTGCAAATTCAACTGTTTTGTCAATTGAATCAAGGGTATCGAAATCATTACCAATCATAAAACTTGCCCACGTTAAAAAACCATGGTCCCTGAATATTTCCAACGCCTCTTTATAACTATTGAAATCCTTCATGTTTGGAGATTTATTGAACCATTTCAGCGTATTAATATTGATGGATTCAAAGCCTATTAAATTACCCACGCATCCACTGTCGGCCATCAGTTTCAGTAGTTCCCTGTCTTTAACCATATCAATGCTGGACTGACTAGCCCATTTGACTTTTAGAGGGATGAGTTCCTTTAGGAAAATTTTTAATTCGTTTTTGTTTGACACCATATTGTCGTCAACAAAAAGAATTGTTTTCAATTTATCCTTTTCAATTTCATGCAGTACATCTTCTATTTTGCAGCACTTGTGTGAATGTTTGAAAAACATTGAAACGGAACAAAAGGTGCAGTTAAATTTACAGCCCCGGCTATATTGCATAAGCGATATGGGAAGGTATTTTTTCCCTTTAAAAATATCTCTCCGCGGAAAACAGCCATCCTGGGGTAGCCCAAACTCTCCTTTATAAATTTTTTGGAGTGTCCCATTTTTTGCATCTTTCATTATTTGTTTCCAAACAGGCTCTGCATCTCCAACAACAATAGAATCGGCATATTGAGATGTTTCATCGGGCAGTAAGGAAACGTGCATTCCGCCAAGCATCACCTTTACGCCTCTTTTACGGTATTCCGCAGATATTTCGTATGCTCTTCGGGCGTTGAAAGAATCAACAGTGATACATACCAGATCGGTTTTTTCATCAAAAGGGATTTTCTCAAGTCGGTCATCATACAATATAACTTCATCCGACTCCTCAATAAGTCCAGCGATAATAGCGAGTTGCAAAGGCTCCATACTGCCTTCATTCAGGTTATAGCCTTTTATAATATTACCCATGCTGGGTTTTATTAATGTTATCTTCATATCAGAAAATATTAGGAGTGATTTTTTTACTTACATAATGCCTGTAATGGAAATTTATTCCAATCGAAAAAAGTAACATGGCAGGGTTTTTCCAAAGAACCGAATTAAAAATGGTCCGGTGGAAAATACTTTTTAATGAAAACACTTTATTGTTAAGCCACCAATACATTTCCGTCAGTTTTTCGGGATCAATACGTTTTGGAATATGCACACACCGGGTGCCATCAAACATTTTCAGGTCTTCGGTTAACATGCGTCCTTCTTGCTTCAATTCTTTGAAAAGCGCCGTTCCCGGGATGGGGGTTAATATGTAAAAACGCGGTATTGGTATGCGATTGCGATAAATAAACTCGTAAGTTTCACGTATCGATTCTTCGGTATCATAGTCGGTACCTACTATCATTTCGGTACTTACCGTTATTCCGGATTGGGAAAGTATTTTAATATTTTGTTCGTGATCACTTGCTTTCAACCAAGGCTTTTCGAGACTGTCAATGGCATCCTGTTGAATACTTTCAACACCAAAACTCATCAGGTCACAACCCGAATCTCTCACTATTTTCAACAGTTTCGTGTTTTTAGCCAGGTGAATAGCGCACTGACTGGCCCATTTCATTTTTAGCGGAGTAATTTTTTCGCACAGTTCCTTTAGATATTTCGGGTTGGAAACAATATTATCATCAATTAAATAGAAGCGTTTGAACCCTAATCGTTTTACTTCTTTTATATCCCTTATCACCTCGTCAACCGGGCGGAATAAGTATTTTCCCTCATAGAGACAAGCAATGGAACAAAAAGAACAGGTAAATGTGCACCCGCGTCCGGCCTGAACCGGCAACATGGCACCGATTTTTTTCTGTGTAAGCAAATCATATCGCGGAACAGGAAGATTTTTTAATTCACTGATAGGGTAATTATACAATTGTTTTACTCTGCCCGTTTCTTCAAAATCTTTTAACATCAAAGGATATGATATTTCTGCATCGCCAATAACAACTGAATCAACATGCTTCATGGCTTCCTCATATGCAATTGAAGCCATATACCCTCCCATAATCACTGTTTTTCCGCGCTTTTTAAACTCTGTTGCAATTTCAATACCGCGAAAAGTGGCATGCCCCATACTTCCAATAGCTATTATATCGGCATTGGAATCAAAAGGTATTTCATCCACCACCTCAATGCTCAGTTCAACCTCCCAATGTGCCGGAGTATAGGCTGCCAAAAGAGGAAATGCCAAGCCCGGCAGGTTAATTTTGCTTTGTTTGCATAATTTGCCGCTTTCAGCATATTGAGTGGGTTGTATAAAAAGTATTTTAGGCATGTTGTCGGGCTTCTTTAATTTTCTGTCGGTATTGCTTACTGACTCTATAACCTCCAACAAGCATTTTAACAAGCATCATTGGTTTATAGGTGGTCAAATATTTCCAAAGTACATCCGGACTATATAAAATCGAATTGTATGCTTTTAGAATTTCCTCGTAAAATTCAGGAACCGATAATTTTGTCGGCTGCACTGTAATATGCGCCAAATCCCACTTTTCATAAACCTTTCTATCAATAATGATCTGGCTATCAGGAAAACTGACACCGGTTTTTGGAAGTGGTGTTAATGGCTGTAAGTTAACAAAATATATTCCTAAAGATTTAACAACTTTAACCATATGCCTGAAGTCCTGTTTATCCCATTCCGGCGGTATAATGATGGTTGCAAAACAAGTAATTTTTTCCTTATGCAGCACCTTCATGGTTTTTTTATACATTTCTACAGACGTGTTTTTGTTGTATAAATCAAGCTCTTTATCCGAGAAACTTTCAAAACCCACGATAACTGTCTTTAAGCCAATTTCAGCAAGTTCATGAATAACATCGGGATTGTTAGCAATAAAATCGGCACGACCGTAAACAAGAAAATGTTTATTTATTTTCCGTTGTTTTATCTCCACAATAAATTTCTGCAACCACTTTTTATCCACCAGGAAATCATCATCAACTATATAAATTTCTGTCTCCTTTATTTGCTCTATCTCCTGCATCACCTCTTCCAAAGGCCTTTGGTAATATTGTCCATTGGTTATAATTCTGCAAAAACAGAAGGAACAGCTGTAAGGGCAACCAAACGATGTTTTTATCAGCGCTACTTTGTCTTGAAAAATATAGAAATATTTATCTCTGTATTTTGCAACGGATTCTCTGTCGGGAAAAGGAATATTGAAATCAAATGCAGGAAGTTGAATGTCTTTAAGATTATCTCCCTTTCTCAATACCCCTTTCGGGAGATCAGTTTTTTTATCAATATGGTTGAGAAGATCAGTAAAAATAATTGCAGCATTTCTTACCACTCTGAAATCAATGGCGCTGTGTTCAAAGTCTTCCGGACAAATTTCACAATGAACTCCTCCGGCTATTGTGGTGATATTTTTTGAAATACGCTTAGCCGTTTCACAATATGAAATCATCGTGGAAACATTGGTAATGTAACCGGTAACACATAATATATCTGGCTTATGTTCGATAACAAAGGATTCGAACGATCTTTTTTCCAGGATCATATCCACGACAATAACAGTGTCAGTGTCGCGCTTTAAAGCTGACAGGACCTCGAGTTCAAGAGGTTCAACAATCATAAGATGCTGCAATCCTATTGTTTCGGATGAAGGCTTCGGTCGTACCATCAATAATTTCATGCTTTTCCCTCCTTTATAGAATGTGTATTCTCCAACTTTCTTTTATATTCCAACAGTCCGCTAAACAGCCTCACAATATTATTAATAATTAAATTACCGTGATGCGCTTCCATATAAAGCGGAACAGGCTTACCACCCATGCGCATTTTAGGGGTTTCCGCAGTTTGTCCAAGATCAATGAAATCAGATTTTTTTTCTATCCCATCTCTGATAATAATTGATAACAAACGTAAATAGGTATTGTATGTTTTATTATGATTATAATCTACGCCACCCATAAAAAAATAATAGCTATTTTTATTTGTCATGGCGATATTCCAGCCAATCACCTTTTCGGATTTGTAGCATACAGTTAATATAAATTCTGAAGAAAGATTTTTAAAGAAGTCGCAGCTTAGCTTTTCAAGTTTCCCACTACTCCTTTTATAAACATCTAAATATTGCTGATACATTTCTTCAGTGAATTCAGAACAAGCCATTTTCCTGAATTTTAAATCTTCGACTGGCTGATTTATTTGTTTCAATCTGCGTCGATAACCGGAACGAAACGAGGTAATATAATCATCCCAATCCGCAAAATGATTCGTCATTACAACAGTAGGCAAAGTCTTCCCTGAAGCGTAAGAACCGGCTTTGGGTTTTTCTTTCAGATTTAAAATGAGCACAAATCCCTTTTCAACATTGTAAATATATTTTTTCAATTCCTCCACAGCCTCATTGTTTCCAAATATTGCGGGACTTGATACAGAACAAGGTATGCCTACAATATGCATTTTAAGCGGACTTTTCACTTTCAGAAAGGTCAGGATATCGAGATTTAAAGAATATACAATAGCAGCGGAAATAAGCTTACCACTCTCAAAACACAGATAATATCGCTGTTTGCAGGGATTATATTTTTCGGCATGCAACAAAAATGGCTTTTGCTGGTAACAATTGTCCGCAAGTTCATCCCATTCAGGAGGAAGATTAGCCGCTTCTTGTATGCACCTGAATTCATTCATCGTAAGGTCGTTTCAAATATAGCAAACTCACGATAAGGTTCCGGCTTTTGACCTTGACAACGTTGTAAGATACGTTTTACAAATGCTATCGAAGAACGGTTTTCTTCAAAAATAAATCCACCTTCGCAATACTTATATCCTTTATCCAATAAGGCTGGTAGAGATTTGCTTATTAATGCAAGTGCAACCGGGCTTCTCTGGTATTCGGGAACAATACCTATTTCGGTAAACCGGAAGGTATCAATGGAGCTTTTTAACCTGAATTTCAAAACATCCAAAACATTCAAATCTCTTTGTGATGAAATCAACTGGTTAAAATCGGGATACCACAAAAAGAAACCAACAGGTTTTCCATTGATTTCAGCAAAAATAAGATTCTCATTGTCTAACAAAAACCGGAAGGGATAAAATAACTCCAGATCTTCTTCCTTGTCGCGGTTTGCCCAGTAGGGGTGCTTTGCAAACGCCTGATTGTTGAGTTGGGTATAAATTGCGCTCTCTTTTTTTATGTCACCCTTGTTCATAAACCGAAGGGTGAGACCTGTCAAATCCCTCTGCACCAGGTATGTTTTAGCCCATTCATTGTAGGTTTCCATACTGAAACGAAATGTGAACATTTTTCGGCAATGGAGATTTTTGAAATAACCGGCGTAATAATCATGATTATATGGAAGCCCAAATAATGGCGCTTCATCGAAGCGGTTCAGTAAAATACCTGCACCGTAATTTAGATGTCCGTTTAAGCCCACCACGACTTTTGTACATGTTGGAAAATGGATGGCGATTTCTTTTTTTATCAGCGCAAAAATATCTCCAAGTCCTTTTTGTGCTTCAAAAAATGAAACCTGGATATAATCGTTCAATTTACGATCATGAATGAGAGCAAAGCGTGCAACGATATCGTTTCCATCACTTATAATAAATTTCTTTACGGAAGAGTGAGTGTTGAAAGCGCAAGCCGAGCTTAACAACAGCTTTTCAATGCTGCCTTCGGTACCCTTAAAATATTTATTTCCTTTATAAACAGCAGCAGCAACCTTAGCGAAGGTTTTATGTGCAGACCTGTCATCCAGAAATTCTGTTTTCATATAAAAAACTCTTCAGGTTTTGGAAAGCCTAAAAACTGACTATGCGAAGATGCCGAATAAGAACCTGCATTACCAAAAACAGCGGTATCACCGATTTTCAGTTCAGGTAACTGCGCTTTTTTTGAAAAAAGATCCCTTGAATAGGTTGAACAACCGTAAATGGATGTTGGATGGAGGTTATCTGAAATAAGCTGAACACCATCTCTGATTATCATTACCGGATGATTTGCTATATCAGGATACAGCAAAGGACGTGAAAATTGCACCGTAGATGCATTAACACCTGCCAGCCTTGCCGCAACCCTCTTTTTAACATCTGTGACGTTACAAACAAAGAAACCGGCTTCCCCGCCAATGATTCTGCCCGGTTCTAATATCAGGCGGAGACTTTCACCTCTGCGCTCAGAAATATCCGCCATTAGTTTTGTTACACGTGTATTGTAATCCGAAATATCGAACTGTTTTTCTCCGTTTTCAGAAACACCAAATCCACCTCCGAAATTAAGATACTCCAAATTTGGAAAATCGGCGGCAATAGCTATCAACTCTTTATAACAATTGACAAAATAATCAACATCAAAAATATCCGTACCAACGTAAAGATGCAGCCCTTTAATGATGGATTTGTCTTCAATTTGTGCAATTTCTTCTAAATTAAATCCTAATCGGCTTTCTGAGCCAATGAAAAAGCCAGCATGGGTTGAATAAGGTTTAACCTTGTCGCCGATATTACACCGGATTCCTATTTTTTCACCCGGGTATAATTTGTTCCACAACTCAAGCTGATTGGGCGAATCAATGTTTAACTGAGCACCGCTGTTATGAACAAACCGCATTGTTTTTTCGGAAAGAGCCGAAGAGGTAAATATTATTTCTTTTTTACTAAAGCCGACCGCATTGACAGCCTTTAAATGAAGGATAGAATTAACAAAAACATTTACTTTCTCTTCTTTTACAATACTTAAAAACCGGGGATTAATATTTGCCATAGAGGCAAAATGAATAGATTTGTTTTCGTAGTTCACACCTTGAAACATCCGGCAATTTTCCCTGATTACCTCGCTGTCGTAAAGGTAATATGCATCGAACTCTTTTTCAGCTTTGTTATTTATAAAATTGAGAATCCTGTTTTTTAAAATCATAATTTGTGTTGATCATTTTAAAGATTAGAAACTTTCTTTAAAAGTGTGTTGTCAACCAGATCCTGTCGAAGGGTGTGGACTGGCTTGCCAACATACTTCCCTTCGCCAAGCTCAGGGCAGGCTGGCTCAGCATGACCTATGCACACAACATTTATTTCAATCCTTGATTGGAATTAATATGACAAAGTGGTAATTGGTTATTGTGTTTCCTCTCTTATTATGGTTCCGTGCCCGTAAAGCTAATGCTAAATTAGCAAAAACAATTAGATTTAACATTTATTCCATACATGATAATCTGTTTCGTTTTTCAGGAATTAATTGTATGATATATCCTACTGTCATGTCAATCGTGAAATATCCTAAAGTCATGCTGAACTTGTTTCAGCATCCATAAGATTCCGAAACAAGTTCGGAATGACCAACAATGCGACAAAACAAACTTGACTTGACACTACCTGTTGCTTCTGAATAAACAGAATCAATTAGGAGTGATCTATTAACGAATATTCTTTGACGAAGTTCATTGTCCCCCCCATTCTTAGTTAAATACATTTGTGTCGAAAAATTATAAATCTCAAAACAAAAAAAATGAAAAAATATTTAATATTATTGACATTACCGGCATTATTTTCATGTAACGATGAAAATAAAAAACAAACTGCCTTGGCAGACAGTTTAAAAAATGTAAATGCCGGCATTAAAAGTGAACTGGTGGATAAGGAAAATCTTTTGAACAGCAAAGAAGCTGCGATGGCTGAATTTGTCAGGTCTTTTAATGAAATAGAAAAAAACCTGAACGAAATCAAAGAGAAGGAAAAGATTATTTCAACAAGTTCATCAGGAAAAGAGATCAACAAATCAAGCAAAGAACAAATCATAGCGGACATTCAGGCAATCTACGACTTATTGGATAAAAACAAACAAAAGGTATATAGCCTGAATAAAAAATTTAAAAATTCTAATTTAAAAATTGAAGAACTGGAATTGGCAATGAGAAATCTCAGCAATCAATCTTATGAGAAGGAAGTTGACATTTCAGGATTAAAAAACAGACTTGAAAACTTAAATATTGATTTTGCCAGCCTGAAAGAAAGGTATGATGAAGAAATGCAGCTGTCTGCTGAAAAAACAGAGCAATTGAATACAGCTTATTATGCAATTGGAACAAAAAAGAATCTTATAAAAAAGGGATTAATTTCAAAACAAGGAGGCTTTATCGGTATAGGCCGCGTAGTTGATTTGAATAACACATTAGATACCAAATCTTTTACCAAAATAGACATATCAAGAACACGTGAGATTGCAATACATGGGGATAAAGTAAAACTTATTTCAACCCATCCTGAGGATTCCTACAGGCTGATTGAAGGAAGTGCATCGATAGATAAAATTTTAATCCTTAATCCGGCAAAATTCTGGAGTATTTCAAAATACCTCATCATCACCTCAGAAAAAAAATAAAAACTTCAAGCGTGTGTTTTTCATGCAGCATCTTTATTGGTGTTGCATGATTTTTTTTGTATAATAATTGCTTCTCATAGGGAACCATAAAAGCGGAAGGCAAAATGAAATTGAATAGATATTTTGCTCCCAATTTTGTTGGATGTAATAATCGATAATATGATACCTTTTATGAACTAGTGTTGTTTAATTATAAAAAGACGTAATGTCATGTCGAGTTTTGACGAGACATCTTTTTTAAATGAAAAAGATTCCTCCACTGCGGTCGGAATGACATACATGCGTCAAAGTAAATTTAAATAACACTAGTCCAATTCTTTTATATACTGAAATTAAAGATATTGCCGCTTTTTGTCTGAGGGATTGCAGCGGAAATCCTTCCCAAATTTTTCATTTGGGAAGATTATAGCGAAAAGCCCGACCCGCAGGGGCAGACCCAAATAATTCTAAAAAAACAAATGCTTTTTGTTTGTATGAGTATATTTGTCAATGGCGAAACACAACAAACATCGGATTAATTCTTAATAAGTAATTGTATAGTATAACAATAATACCAAGGATTTTTCGGGTAAATATATTTCCACATCCCTCTTTAAAAAGCATATCTTTACAAAAAAAGTATTGGACAGCAGTCCAATAAATACGGGTTCCATCCATCTAAAATATGTTGTTATGAGAAAACTTTTTCTGTTATTTTTATTTTTTCCGTTTTTTGGTTGGAGCCAACTGACTATAAAAATCGATTATGCCTATAACCTGACGCCTCTTGCAGATGATTTATTCCTTGCCGGCAACTTTAATTCATGGTCAGAAAATAATTCAGCCTATAAATTTACACGTACGGGATTTAACGTTTTTGAAATTACTATTAATCCTGCCCCAGGACTATTAGAATATAAAGTTACCAGAGGAGCGTGGGCTTCTGTTGAGTCGGACGGACAAGGAGCTAATATTGCTAACAGGACATACACATACAGCGGCACTTCCGCAACGATTTATATTCAGATTAATGGCTGGGAAGACATTGGAGGTAATGGTCATACAACTGCCAGCTCCAATGTTCATATTTTAGATACTGATTTCCAGATTCCACAATTGAACAGAACAAGAAGGATTTGGGTTTATCTGCCTCCCGATTATCATACTTCTTTAAAAGAATATCCTGTATTGTATATGCAGGACGGTCAGAATTTATTTGATCAATATTCTTCGGCGTATGGAGAATGGGAAATTGATGAATCCCTGAATACACTTTTTAACCAGGGAGATTATGGAATTATTGTTGTAGGAATTGATAATGGCGGGGTTAGCAGAATGGATGAATATTCCCCCTGGATCAATTCTTCATACGGTGGCGGAGAGGGTGATGAATACGTAGATTGGATGGCAAATGATTTAAAGCCATACATCGACAGCTCCTTCAGGACACTTATACAGCCTGAAAATACAGGAATAATGGGAAGTTCCATGGGAGGTTTAATTTCCCAATATGGCGCAGTAAAGTATCCGCAAACATTTAAAAAAGCGGGAATTTTTTCTCCTTCCTTCTGGTTTTCTGACTCTATTTTCAACCAAGTCCATACCTTGGGAGTTCCTCCGGATATGAAATTTTATTTTGTTTCCGGCACAACTGAGGATGTTAGTATGGTGCCATTAATGAATGACATGAGGGACAGTCTTATCAATAAAGGATTAAATGCTTCAAGAATCAATTTAGTGACCTTTGCTGACGGACAGCATAGCGAATGGTTTTGGGACCGCGAATTTCCGGCTGCCTATCAATGGCTGTTTTCAGATTTGAATATTAGTACCAATACAAGCAATTCCATTGCTGCGAAAGAGCCGGTTTTTGAAATATTTCCTAATCCTGTTTCTGATAAAATAGTTCTTCATTTCGGAAACGATGAAACTACATGGAACATACAATTACTTAGTGTAAATGGAGAACTACTTTTTCAGCAAAAAATTAAGAACAATGAAATTTTGAATACGATCTGGCTTTCAAACGGAATTTATTTCTTAAAAGGACTGTCTTCCAAAGGGGATGTTGCAACAAAGAAATTCGTGGTTCAACGATAAAAAAATCATACAAACATCCATAAACAATCCTTTCGGCCGGCAAAGCTGAACCATTTCTGTATAGGTTATTTCATTAGCATTTCATAGCGGATTTGAAACAAAAAAAGGCAAACAAAAAATTGTTTGCCTTTCTTATATCCGTAAAAAAATAATTACTCCTGAACTACCTCAAAAGTAACTGTTCCGGTTACATCCTTGTGAAAACGTATATCAGCAGTGTAAGTTCCAACGGCTTTAACACCTTCTTCACTCATGGTGATATTTTTTCTATCCACATCATAACCTAATTTTTTGATTGCATCAGCAAGTTGAACTGAAGTTACCGAACCGAAAATTTTTCCGGATTCACCAACTTTAGCACCTACTTTTACAATCATTTCTTTCAATTTGGCAGCTGTAGTTTCAGCAGCTGTCCGAATCTTTTGTTCTTTAAAAGCGCGTTGTTTAACCGTTTCCGTCAACATTTTTTTTGATGAAGGAGTTGCTATTGCAGCTATACTTTTGGGAATTAAAAAATTCCTGGCATAACCCGGTTTTACTTTTACTACATCATCCTTGTATCCAAGGTTCTTGACGTCTTGTTTTAGTATTACTTCCATTTCTTGATTTTATTTTAACATGTCAGCAACATAAGGCAATAAAGCTAAGTGACGAGCACGCTTTACAGCTTTTGAAACTTTACGTTGATATTTAATAGATGTACCGGTTAATCTGCGAGGTAAAATTTTACCTTGCTCATTCACAAATTTCAATAAAAATTGTGGGTCTTTGTAATCAATATATTTGATTCCGCTTTTTAAGAAGCGGCAGTATTTCTTTTTTTTCACGTCCACTGTGGGAGGTGCAAGATATCTGATTTCTGATTTGTCTGCCATTTTTTCTAATTTTTTGATTTGATGATTTAGTGAATTGGAGATTTGATGATTTAGTAATTTTATAAATTCTCTATCTCTCTAATTCTCTATCTCTCTAATTTTATTAAGCGGTTGCTACTGCCTTCGCTTTGTTTCTGCTTTTTTCGCTATAAGCTATTGCGTGTTTGTCGAGCGCAACAGTTAAAAAACGTAATAAGCGCTCATCGCGTTTGTAAGCTACTTCAAGCTCCGCAACAAATGTAGCAGGGGCTTTGAATTCAAACAGGTGATAAAAACCTGTTGTTTTCTTTTGAATCGGATACTGCAACTTGCGTAAGCCCCAGGCTTTCTCAGTAACAATTTTGCATCCATTGTCTGTAAGCATCTTTTTGTACTTACTTACCGTCTCCTTTGCCTGTTCTTCAGACAAAACGGGAGTCATGATGAAGACGGTTTCATAATGTTTTAGCATTGTTTTGATTTTATTTGGTTAATAATTTATTTATTCCTCTTTTTATAAAAGGGATGCAAAGATAGTCATTTTTACCTTTGTGGCAAATATTTATTAATCAGCCGGTTTAAATCACCAAACCTGAAACTTTTGAACATTTCACATCTATTAGATATTTATCTCTAAATTTGCAATCCTTTAACAATAAAAAGATGGATAATTTTATAGTATCGGCTCGTAAGTATCGTCCTGCAACGTTTGATACCGTTGTTGGGCAGGCACATATTACCAATACTTTAAAAAATGCCATAAAAACAGGCCATTTAGCTCAAGCTTTTTTATTTTGTGGCTCTCGTGGCGTTGGAAAGACCACCTGTGCGCGCATTTTGGCAAAAACAATTAATTGCACCAACCGGACTGAAAATATAGAAGCCTGTGATAACTGCGAATCATGTACGTCATTTAATGAAGGAGCTTCCCTTAACATTTCTGAATTAGATGCAGCTTCCAATAATTCCGTTGATGATATTCGTAATCTGGTTGATCAGGTGCGTTATGCTCCGCAATTAGGTACGCACAAAGTTTATATTATTGATGAGGTTCACATGCTTTCTACAAGCGCGTTTAATGCGTTTTTAAAAACACTGGAAGAACCCCCTAAACACGCCATTTTTATATTAGCCACAACGGAAAAACACAAAATTATTCCTACTATTCTTTCCCGTTGCCAGATTTTTGATTTTAACCGTATTCAAATTGAAGATATTGCTCATCATTTAGCATTTATCGCTAAAAACGAAAACATTGCGGCGGAAACTGATGCTTTACATATTATTGCTCAAAAGGCGGATGGTGCTTTACGCGATGCCTGTTCTATCTTCGATCAGATTGTCAGTTTTTCAGGAAACAATATCACTTATAAAGCAGTAATTGAGAATTTGAATATTCTTGATTATGATTATTATTTCAAAGTTACAGACGCCATTTTCGGTGAAAACATTTCATCTGCATTGCTTATATTTAATGAGATATTAAACAATGGTTTTGACGGGCATAATTTTGTGGCAGGCATGGGCGATCATTTACGTAATCTATTGGTAAGTAAAGATCCGGAAACGCTTCAATTGCTTGAAGTTGGGAACAATATAAAAGATAAGTACCGAGAACAATCAGGAAAATGCTCGGTAACATTTCTGATAAAAGGACTTACCATCCTCAATAAAACAGACATTCAATATAAAACCAGCAAAAACCAGCGACTCCAGGTGGAACTGGCCTTAATGCAGATGTGTTCAATGAATACTCCCGGAATCAGCACTACTGATGCCGAAAAAAAAAATGACCTGATTAAATCAGGAACAAATTCAAAAGGTGCAATAAATACCGGAAATACAGCGATTGGCAGCGTAACCAATACTACATCGGCAAAAAATGTTGCCTTTGCTGAAATTAACAATACTCTGGGAATAAATCAAAAAGTCGCTACTCCCGTCAACGTTTCTGCCCAACCTTCTATAAAGTCCGAAAATACAACTTCGACAGTAAAAAAGCCATTGATAAAAGCTTCAACGCCTTCTATTAACCGACACCTGAATATTGAAAATAAAACGGAACAAACGAAAGACAACAATAATCCCCCGATTGAGAACAATTCTAACCAGCCGAAAAGCAATTTCACACAAGAGGCTTTAGAGATTATCTGGGATAAATATGCTAACGATATAAAAGCAAAAGGAAGGGCGAATATGGCTACAGCTTTGTTGAGCAAGCGTCCTGTTTTGAAAGATGAATCGATAATTGAGTTTACAATTACTAACAAGGCTCTGGAAGAAACCATTAACGAGGACAAAATGAATTTTTTGGGGTTTTTACGGAAGGAATTGAATAATTTCTCCATTCAACTAAATCTGATAATGACTTTAGCGGAAGAAAAAACAAATTTGTATACTGCCACGGATCGCTATAAACATCTCGCCGAGAAAAATCCAACAATCAATAAACTGCGGCAGGCATTCGATTTAGATATTGAATTTTAAGCTGAGTGAATTTATCTCCCGTTTTCCGCATATATTTTCAAAAAAAGGTCAAACGCCACACCTATAAACGTTTCGTTTATAGGTGTGGCGTCTGAATTTTGGTTGTCCAGTGCGAAAAACAGGAGACGGTCTCCTCCCCTCTCTTTACTAATTTTATAGCGCCTTGCCTTAACAACAATTTAATAAATCAAACTGGTTACCGAGAAAGCCTGAATCTATTAATTTAACTTCTTCAATAATGCTTCGCAATCTGCTTTGGATTTTCTATCATCATCATTTGAAGGAGTTATTTCCAAAGCTTTTTGAGCCCAAAGTTTGGCCTCAACTTTTTTGCCCATTTCATAATAGGTATTTGCAAGTTCATATTGATGCAGCATATATTTAGGTTCAATACTTATCGCAGTCATAAATGCTTTAACAGCATCATCATATGATCCTCCGGAAGGAACCCCGCCAAAAAATGAATTAATCATTACTTTTTCAACCGCGCTAAAACCTGCAATAGTTCTGTGCCAGCGACCTAAAATATGAAACGCTCCTGCCAATCTTGGATTGAGAGCAATAGCCATGTCCACTTCATTTTTTATTAGTTTTGCATTGGAAATCTTTTGTTTAGAACTGGCATTTTCATTGATCCTACCTAATGCCAAAGCATAAACATAATGCGCATCTGCACTTTTTTCGTTAAGCTTAATGGCTTTTTTAGCCAGATATTCTGCTGTACGATAAGCTTTCATTTTTTCAGCCTCCGTATTCAGGAAAAAACCGGTTTTTGAATAGCAAAAACTTGAATATTGAACGTAATTTACATTATTTGAATCCGATTTTAGCAATGTCTGAAAAAGCGGAAGTGCTTCTTTGTATTTGTATTCTGCTTTTAATTTAAGTGCTTTTGCATATTGTTCTTCACTGGATTGAGCAATTGCTGAAAGGCTTGCAATAACCGTAAAAACGGCAATCATTATTTTTTTCATTTTTTTGATTTTAAATTATGTTCTTCAAGCGATATTTATTTTGCAAAATAGCAACATTTTTTTTAATCTTCAGTAATAATTTTCATTTTTTGTTAAGGTTTTTAAAAAGCTCTACTCACTCCAATCACGAAGCGGTATTGAATAAATCCAATGTCTGTCGCAGGCGGTTTATTCAAGAAAAAGGGCATATCAAAACGTATGGTTAATGGATTAACTGTTTGCAAAACTCCAAACTTTTTAATTGTTAATGTAAGCCCTACCCCTGCATCAATTCTGACATCACTCATTCTTAAAACATTATCATTTGAGGTATTGCAATTGATACTACCGGCATCACCAAATAAATAAGTTGTCAGTTTAAATGTGCGTGTTAACCAATTTTGTTTTTTTATTTTTACGATTCCACTAAATTCTAATTCTGCATTAATCGCAGCTCCTGTCTGCCCTTTATAGGTCAAAACTGTGCTTCCATCAGTTAATTTTTGAGGAGCCACATATCCGGAGTAGCCTCGTAAATTGAGTCCCCCTCCGTATTGGAAAATATTTGTTGTGGTGCTTATTTTTGCCATAGAGGGATCAAAAAAGCCCTGTGAACGGGTATATTTATTATCCATCAATTCTTCCGGATTAGCACCGGCTAAAAATAAAGAGGATTCGCTTGCCCAGTTTTTACCTGTTCCGTATTGGCCAACCAGACGAGTGTTTAGTAATAATTTCCCTAAACGTGTGCGATTAATAACGTTTAAATTAATAGTTTGAAAATCATAATCACTTAAGAGTGCTGATGAACGCAGACCCAAATTAATAGTCCCTGCCCCTGCCTGGTAATAATACGCGTGTTCAATGCCAATATTTATTGTATTGTTTAGCTGATTGGAAATCCATTCATTTGGTAATAATAAATAGGTTATGTCATTCAAATCTTTTCGGTACATCGATTTAAAATTCATATAAACTTTATTTTTGCCCCCAATATCTCTTCTATCAAAACCTAAAACATAGCCATTTAAACCATCCAACGCCTTTGCAGATCCATAAATAGAAGAGCCTTGCATAAACATATCTGTTGATGTACGATAACTGAGTCGGAAATTCACGTTATCATATTTGTCTTTTGCAGCTGTATTTTCCGGCAAATTTTGCCCTATCCCTGAATTTAACCAAACAGTTGCATCCACAATATGTTTGAAATTCATATAATTACCATTGATATTTAATCCGGCTTTTACTCCATCATAACCATTATACCAAACATCGGGGCGGGCAAAAAGCTCGTAGCGCATCCAATTGGAAGGATTGTAAATCTTAGAATCGAATCTGTATTTAATTGAAAAATTTTTATTGTTATCAAGCATATATACATCGGCTAACCGTGTACTTGGATCAATAACTACATCTTCGATACCGGATGGGATAATCACTGTGGCAGTATATTCCGGCTTTACTTTATCCCAGCCTATCCATCGCGGAAGCACCTTCGCTTTAGTTTTTTTTACAAACCAATTGTTAGGGATGTGAAAATTGTAGACGGAGTCATTTTTTGCAACTACTGCAAAATCAATGGGCATTTGCATTCCTTTGCGTTTGAAAGTTATTTTATATTCACCATTTATATCTCCGTGTTTTACTGATTTTACTTTGTAATCAATTGTTTTAGAAGTTTCAATCCATTCATCAAAAAACCAGTTCAGATCAACTTTGGTATATTGAATAATTGAATTACGAAAATCTTCAATATATGGATGAGCAAATTTCCATTGATTAAAATAATGTTGCATAGCTCCTAAGAACAATGAATCACCAAGTGTATATTGTAAATTATAAAGCATCGTTGCCGGTTTCATGTACACCTGACTGTATCCGCCACCATGACGTATTGCTCCTCCAAATCCATCAGAGTGAGTATTCACATTACTTTCTATGCCTCTTGCCGCACTATTCATATATCCACTAAATACTTCACTGTTGCGAATATAATCGGGTTCGGTAAAGCGATTTACATAGTTTGATTTTGCAGCATATTTAACGCGTTGGTTACCATCAATCTGCTCGTAGGTCCAGCAAGTTAAAAATTGAGTAAACCCTTCATCCAATGCAGCCCTGTATGTTTCGTTTGATCCCACCATGCCAAAAAACCAATTGTGTCCAATTTCATGTGCAAGCAAATCACGATAATCCGGATCATAGCCCCCATCAAGCGTGAGCATAGGATATTCCATTCCATCCTGTGCATCTGCAACAATCATTTTCGGGTAACCATACATCCCAATATCTTCTGAATTTACCTTTATAACCTTTGCTGTGTATTCGGCAGCATTTTGCCAACGTGAGGCGTGTGGCTCCTGTGCAAGTGCAATGCATTTTATTCCTTTCCATTCAGTTTCGCCGATACGATAAGTAGGATCCGCAGTAAGCGCAAAATCATGCACATTTTCTGCATGAAATTTCCATGTTTTTTTTGTTCCATCTGCCTTAATAATAACGGAGGGTGGCTCGTTCCATGGTTTATCTTTAAAGTTTATAATATCCAGTTTTGCACGCAATTCAGCAGGCAAGACTTCATCCTTATTCAATAAAATTCCTGTTGCATCCAGCACATAATTGTTTGGAAAAGTAAATGCGACGTCATATGTTCCGAAATCACCATAAAATTCGTGATCCATATGTTGGTCAGTATCCCAGCCTAACTTGCGGTCATACACCGAGATTCGTGGATACCAGTGCACTACGTCATAATGTTTATATCCCCAGGAATTAAATAATTTCATCCGGTTACGAATGGTTCCATTATCAAAATAGGATTTAAATTCAATTTTAAAAAGGATGCTTTCCCCGGATTTTATTGGTTTTGGAAGAAATACTTTTAATATGGTGTTATCTTGCTCTGTTCTTAAATCAACACCATTAAGTGTAATTTTTGAAATATTGGTTCCAAGCCCTTGTACCTCGTATTTGCCATAGTTTAATTTTATCCCATTATTCTGGTATAAGTCCGATAGATAAGAGCCTTTAGCCTGTGCATTGCTGTACAAATGAAAATAAACAACAGGCAATTCATCAGGTGAATTATTTGTATACGTTAATTCAATGGAGCCATCAATAATATCAGTTTTATCATCAATCGAGGCAATTATTTTATAATATACATCCTGCTGCCAATATCCTTCATACGGTTTCCTGTTTTTCCAATAATAAGAATTTGATGCGCTTTGATAGGTGTTTAAGGGAAATTGTGCAAATACACTTACTGTAAAAACAGTTAGTAAAAGAATAATGAGTTTTGATTTCATATACTATTTTTGTCTGTAAATATATGTAAATATAAAAAAAATAGAATAATGGCAGGAGTAATTTAAGAAGATTTAAAATTTGGTTTAGAATCAGGTTTACAAGAGAACTAGGCTGAAAACAGGGGGGGAAAGCCCCTATCAAGCATTACTTAGTTCTGAATACAGCGAACCGAGTAACCGTTTGACTTAGAAGCGGCACCTCTCAACACCTGAGAGCCTCCTGTTATCAGGTCCCTATAATACGAATTCGAGATTGAGCTTTGCGTACTACTCCAATAGTATGCATGATCGTTATTATAGAAAAAACCATCGTTGTAGTATCTGTCACCACCTGGCAATGCAGAAAAGCCGCTAATGTTGTTACCATCCCAGGCAGGAGAGCTACCAGAGGTCGCTTTCATTTTGCTGCCAGGTCCAACGCCTAATGTGGAGGAACCTCGCAATCCTCCTCCCGTTTGAAAGGAGACAAGTGTAGTGCTTCCTGTAGGAGCCATGGTACTTTCCACGCAGTATTCAAACCGGCTCCATTCTAAATCGGTAGGAATATGAAAACCAGCCGGACATATTCCCTGAACACCTGCACCGCCACAAGGATCGCAATTTATAGTTGCAGCATACCCCATCGCCTCGTTCCATTCATATAAGCCCCCGTAGCTGGTACAGTTAGAAGCGATATTGTTGTAACAATACTTTTCTACTGTGCCGTTATTGCTTTGTTGTGAACCACCGGTAGTACTGTTTATCATTATACCTACATCTAAATTAGAGGCTGCGAAAATCTGTGCGCAGCAGTTAGATGTTGTAATAACTACATCGCTCGTGGAAGCTGTGCAAGGAGAACTGGAGATAGTCCAACGCAGTGTTGCTGTGCCTGGTACCGCTAAGCCAGTTACTCCCGATGTAGGAGAACCAGGGGTTGTGATGATGGCTGTTCCTGATACAACTGTCCACAAACCCGTTCCTGCACCTGCAGGAGAGTTCCCTGCTAATGTTGCGGTACTTACGCCACACGTAGGGAAGATAGCCGATCCTGCATTGGCTGTTGCAGGGGTGACACTTGTTGTTATTGCAAGAGTTCTGGGAGTTCCCGTTCCACATGCATTGCTTGGAGTAACGGTAAGTGTGCCCGCCGTTGCCGAGGCAGAGAAATTAGCTGTAATGGCACTTGTGGTGCACCCTGATGCGCAGGTGAATCCCACCCCAGAATAAGCCCAGAGGTATGTTGTCCCTGGTTCGTCTGTAACAGAATAAGCGATACCATTACTTCCCATACAAACAGGTGTAGTACCTGTAATTACACTTGGCTGAGCCGGGATAGCTGAAGGGTTTGTGGTTACGGTTATTGTACCTGAATTTGAACTGGTACTGCATGAGTTATATGCACGAACACGGTAATAATATGTACCGCATGTAAGGCCGGAAAGTGGGTAGGTAGTTACATTTCCAACATCGAGGTTATTGTAACCTCCGTCAAATGAGATAAAACCTGCATCGGTAGCTACATCTAAATAATATGCCGAAGCTCCAACACTGGCAGTCCAATTTGCAGAGAAAGAAGTTCCGGTAATGGCTGAGGCCGAATAAGTTGAAAAAACTCCAAGTAATTGGCAGCCAAGACAACCAAATGCGACCCAAGCGGAGGAACTTGAATTATATCCTTCATAACATTGGGTAGTGGTATTATAAATAAGCAATGATTCTATTGGGGAAACAATTGCATTACGTTGAGTTGTGGTCAAACGAGGAACAAGAAGTCCTTTCGTAGTACTTTTCACTTCCAATATCGCAGAAGCGACTGGTGTTGCTCCCGTGTTTATACCCACATTTGTTCCATTATCGTAAATTAGGGAGTTACACATATCAGTTGAACTTGTAAATTTAGTTACATAATTATTAGAAGCTCCACCGCAAATTGTTCCGGGACCGGTAGAACCTGTAGAACCCTTTAAGCCATTTGAACCTGATGCGCCGGTAGCACCAGAAATTCCTGTTGAGCCATTTATTCCTGTTGAACCTGTCGAACCAGTGGAGCCGGTATTCCCATCTGAACCAATATTTCCAGTTGAACCGGTTGTTCCTGTGGAGCCCGAACTTCCTGTATTTCCATTATTCCCAGTGGATCCGGCATTTCCGGTGGCTCCTGTACCTCCTGTGTAACCAGTATTACCAGTCATTCCAGAAGTCCCAGAAGTTCCAGAGGCCCCAGTTAATCCGGTAGAACCAGTATCCCCAGTAAAACCGACAGAACCTGTATCACCGGTTGAACCGGTTGAACCTGTTGAACCGGTACTACCCATTAAACCAGTCCCCCCCATCGCACCGATGTCACCCGTTGAACCAGTTGCTCCTGTTGAACCTGTATCACCTGTTGAACCTGTATCACCTGTTGAACCTGTATCACCTGTAAATCCTGTAAGCCCAATTGAACCGGTTGCTCCTGTAATTCCTATTGAACCAGTCTGACCAGAATAACCTATAATTCCCGGGGTTCCCGGTTCCCCTGGAATTCCCTGAGCTCCGGTTGTTCCTGTTATTCCAGAAAGCCCTCCATTTAAAGCATACAAAGCTGTATCTGATTTTAAAGCATAAAAAGCATAAGGAACTGTCATAAGCTGTTGATTACTCATTAGCCTATAGTTACCGGTGTTTTTAATATCTATTTCGACTTTTAAAAAATGATTGGCGGTTACCCAGGGAATATCTATTAAATGTTGATATTGCCCTAAACCAGTTACATTACCATCTCCGATAATCAAAGAAAATAAGCCATATAGATCTGTATTAGTAATATGAGTTTCCTGATATAGAACAGGTCCATTAGAACTTCCAGTTAGAATTGAAAAACGAACCGCTATTGACTTATTGTTGACCGCTTGATCGGCATTATCAACACCAACTACCTCTACCCCATTTTCATCAATAGCTACGGCCTGATAATTTATTCCTCTTAACTGGGCAAAACTTGTTTGACAAATAAATAATAAAATAATCGATACAAAAAATTTGATTATTTGTTTCATAGTTTGATATATTTAACAGGCTTTTGATTATAAAGTACAAGATTAAATGAAAGTCCCAGATTAAAGGAGAAACCCCTATTATATGATTTTTCCGTGTCTGATTTTTCTAAATTCTGTAATCCTAAAATATATTTATATTCTGCAAAAAAAGTTATATAAGGAGATAAGGCCAATTTAATACCCGGAGAAAAGAAAAGTCCAAAGTCTGTAGTTTTCAATGCAGTGCTTTGCTTTAAATCATAATTAACCAAGCCGATTGATTGATTTGCTTTTAGCATATATCCGAAATAAGGTGAAACAGAAAAATAAGGTTTAATAAGGCTTTTATTATACATATATCCAGCACCCAAAGCAATATCTGCATATTGAATAGTCCAATTATAATTGACACCATATTTAACTAAAGAAGCTCCCCCATTGCGCAATCCAATATTTGTAATGTAAAATAAATCATTTGTTTTTGAGTACTGATACCCTAAACTAAAAGAGCTGGAGGTATTATGAGAATAATCCTCTCCGGGATCACCCTGACTATCAACAAATTTGAATGTAGAAAACACACGACCAGCCTCACAAGTAATATTCGATGGCGTAATTACACGCTTTACCGACTGAGGAATATAAACAGTATCAATTTTGTTTGTCAGATTGGGAATAACCTTGACCTTATTTTTAGGTATATCTGCGTTCACAATTGTATCTTTTTTTATTTGAACAGGTACAACTTTAACAGGATTTATAAGTAAATCGGTAGATACCTTTGCTTTCACAATTGTATCTTTTGATATTTGAACAGGAAGAGCAATAGCAGTATTTTTAATTGTATCGGTGGGTACTTTTGCTTTCACAATTGTATCTTTTGATATTTGAACAGGAACAACATTAACATTGCTTTTTAGTGTATCAGTTGTTGCTTTGGGGTTCACATTTGTATCTTTTATTGCCAGATCCGGAACAATATTTGCATCATTTTTAAGTGTATCGGAGGGGGTAATTGATTTCACTAATACCTTCTCTTCCATTATAGTTGGAGTAAATTTAAAAGGATTTTTAAGTGTATCCGGACGTGCTGTTGTTTGCATAACCGAATCCTTAAATAATTTCCAGTTTCTTGCATCAAAGCCTTTTATTATTACAGTAGATAATACAATTGAATCCTTACTTCTTTCGTCAGCTAAAAGATTTGCAGCTGCTTTAGTTGAATCAACGATTATTTTTTCCTGTTGTGCAACAGAATGCTTTACAAAAAGCGTAAATACTAATAAAATGATACTTTTTGAGAATGGGAAATTCATGTTATATTGTTTTGCGGTTTAAAGACGTAATAAGCCTCTTTTTACCTACCTAGGCAACCTGAAAAATAATAAATGGATTAATTCTTTAATGTATTTGTAATGATTTTTCGAAAGCAAAAGTAACACTATTTTATTGGATTTTTCATGGGTTAAATTATTTTTATAGGGAGGGGATAAAAAGGGTTATAGTTCTACCAAAAAGATGGAAATATCAAAAAAGACTTTCTTCTTAATTTTACGAGGGGAAAAATCAGTTCTATTTCCTATCTTTTTCTTATTAAATCTAGTACACCATTAATAAATGTTAAAGGGTGTATGGGGTTACCGGGAACGTACAAATCAATTTTATATTTACTTAAAAAACTTCTGTTCAAAGCAGGACTTCCAATAAATATGCCTCCGCTAATAGCATCTGTTCCGGCAAGAATAATAATTTTCGGATCAGGTATTGCATCATAACATATTTGCAGGGGTTCAGCCATATTTTCCGAAATAGGTCCGGTAATAACAATACCGTCTGCATGGCGCGGTGATGCAACAAAATCAATTCCGAATCTTCCCATGTCAAAATTTACATTACTGCAGGCATTTAACTCTAATTCGCAACTGTTGTCACCTGCAGCCGATACTTGTCGCAGTTTAAGAGATCCACCGAAATAGTTGTTAATTTCTTTACGAATTAAACCTGCATTTAATGTAACCGGATTATCATCGCCTTCACTAATAATCAAACGTTCACGATCGTTAGTGGCTATTTTATAATCCGTAGTAAACCTGATTTTATCAGGGAATGCAAATGCACATTCACCACAGAAGGTGCATTTACCCATGTCAATCCTTACCGGCTTTGAACTGATTGCATCTGTTGGACACAAGTCGATCAGTTCCTGCTCATTTATTTTTCCTGCTTGGATAACCGGTCTTCCTCTGAAAATGCCAGGAACATTTGCTTTGGTTACATCCGGGATAAATTGTTTACCCTGGTGAAAAAGTATTTTTAGGTTGTCAATCATGGTTAAAGAGCCCCACCCCTTAATCCCCTCCCTAAGGGGAGGGGGCATTAAGTGAGTTTGTTAGTTATTATTTCTATTGCGATTGGTATTGTTTATTAACTTTGGTTCGTTGTTGTTGTTTGTCATTATTTTTTTGTGCGTTGGTTATTAGTGCTTTGGTTCACCCTCCCTTCGGGAGGGCTGGGGTGGGCTTTTATTTATAAATCATGCCCGCAATACGATAAATCAAAACTTTTATTGCAAATCGGGAAATCAGAAATTTCATTATTTCGCACGGCTAATGCTAAAGGCAGCCAATTATGCACTGACGGATCTTTTATTTTGTAATGCATTAACTCCCCCTTTTCATCCGTTATTGCACAATGACAGATTTCACCTCTCCAACCCTCAACCAACGAAATAGAAAATGAAGCGGGAGCAGGTTGAGATAATGGTTTTCTGTTTTTGTTTTCTGATGGAATATTTTGAATCAGCTTTCTGATATAGCCAATGGATTGTTTAATTTCATCTCTTCGAACCTGCGCTCTTGAATACACATCTCCATGACGTTTAATTATGGGCTTATGAAGTAATGAAGAATATAAATTATGAGGGTGTGTTTTCCGAATATCTCTCTCCATACCGCAAGACCTGGCAATCATTCCAACAGCACCAATAGATTCAGCCTGTTCATTTACCACAGTTCCTGTTTTTTCAAAACGTCCAAGGGCAGTAGGTAAGTTGAATAGCTCTTTGCACATCTCATCAAAATCCGGTTCGTATTGATCGAAAAGATTTACCAATGCAATGCCCAGCTCTTTGGTAAATGGGAAATGGTTTTTACCCGGACGGATCAATCCTTTTGCAAGGCGATTTCCAGACCAAATCTGAAAAAAATTAATCACAGGTGTTCTTAATCTTCCAAAAACAGAACTTCCTAACTGGTATGCAATATCCGTACACATACCGCTTAAATCTCCTGTATGAATTGCAATGCGCTCCAACTCTAAAGCCAGTGTACGTGTGAAATGCAAATCATCATCTTTATCATAATTGCACAAACTTTCCCATAGGTTTACAAATGCAGTGGTATGTCCTGCTACAGTATCGCCTGCAATGTTTTCGGCAAGAGTGCATCGTTGCAATAATTTTTTCTTTTCAATAAAAAGAGTTTCTATTCCTCTGTGCTGAAAACCAAGTTGAATTTCCAGATGCAAAACCTGCTCTCCATTACAGATAAAACGAAAATGTCCCGGCTCAATTATGCCCGCATGAATAGGTCCAACACCTACTTCATGCAACTCTTCACTTTCAATTTTAAAAAAAGGATAATTAGCAATAGTACTGTGTTTATCTGCTTTATCAGCCGGGAATCTTACAGGCTTTAGCCATGGATGATCCAGGTAGGGAATTCCGAAATTTTCATGAATTTCCCTCTCAAATTTCTCAAAGGATAAATGATGTTTTGAAAATGACTTCAGCGCTGGTGTATCTCCATTTGGATTAGGAAAAGATGATGATGAAATACAGATAGTGCCTTCATTGTCATTAGCAATGCAACATATCAGTTTAATTTCCCCTTGGTTGAGGTAGCCGTAATAATTGACACAATGATTGTGGTTATCCCGAAGTAAAGCTGTGTTGTGATCCAAAAACTGCTCATATTCTAATACGGGAATCGAAGCCAATGAAGTAGTTTGATTATTTTTTAAAATAAGATGTTTCATAAATTTATTTTTCATACGTTCATCAATTTGACCTCATCCTAAATCCTTCTCCTTAAAAAAGCAGAAGGACTTATCCCCTCTCCTTTTCCGAGGAGAGGGGCAAGGGGAGATGTAAGCATATCGGCACATCATTAATGAGGCAGGTTAATAATTGCTTCATTTATCAAATCTACCATCTGTTGAGGAGGATTGATACCAAGATAAATAACTAATCCCAACAGAATAAACTGTGAAAGAGATTCGATGCTATTTATCTTTTCCATTCCTTCTTCGTTAAAATCAACAGCTGGTGTAAAAAGTAACTTGAAAATATTTTTTCCAAGCGCCCATATAATCATTGTCAACAGAACAAGTACGATTATGAGCACGGCAAGATAATGCGCATCAAAGAGTGAACGAAAAATCATAAACTCACTGATAAACAGGCCGGAAGGAGGCATTGCAGTAACACATATAAATGCTAATAGTACGACTATCGATCCTGTAAGATTGTATTTAAAATAATTTCCTACATCGTAAACACTCTTGCTTTTGTAAATCCTGTATATCTGACCCATTTGAAAAAACATACTTGATTTAGCAAACGCATGAAGTATAATGTGCAAAATAACCGCATAATAACCAATGCCTCCTGCGGCAAGGCCAAGCATTACAATTCCCATGTGTTCGATACTGGAATATGCAAACATCCTTTTAAGATTTTTCACTTTGAGCATATAAACGGTGGCAACAAATATGGAAATGAAGGCCGCAATCATAATAATATGATTCGCCCATAAATGGAGAGAGCTTTGGGCTACTACTTCATAAAAACGGAATATTCCAACAAAACCAACATTCATGAGGGCACTTGAAAGAAGAGCCCCCGCAGGAGATGGCGCTTTGTCCTTCGCATCAATGCCGGCTGTGTACATGGGAACAAGCCCTAATTTAGCAGTATAGCCAGTAAAGATAAAGATAAAGGCCAGTCGCAGCCAAAAAACATTCAATGTAGCTGCCTTGCTAAGTAATGCAGGAAAGGAAAGATCGGTAAATCCTTCCTGTTGCAGGGCAATACTGAGAAATAAAATTCCGATAAATACGAAGGTGATACTCAAAGAGCAGACAAAAATATATTTCCACGTACCTTCGAGCGCACGCGGATTCCTGCGATGAAAGATAAGAGCAGAGGCTGCCAATGTTGTTAATTCCACAAATATCCAGGTAACTGCAATGTGATTTGACAGGTAGGCCGCACTAATTGCTGTAACTAAACCAGTCATGGCAGCATAATATATACCTTGTACTCTCGGAGTATCGCCACTCTTTTCAAGATAAATGGCACTGTGGTAAAATGCCGGTATTGCAATGATACTTAACGTTATCAATAATAATAAAGCTAATGCATCCGGCTTAAAAAGACCAAACTCAATAATATTTCGATGATTAAATTCATAAATGGTAAATATCCATTGCAAAACAAGGAAGCAAGCAATAAACAAGTGGCTTACTAATTTATTCCTGTTATTCCTGTTGAGGAACAACAAAGCACTGATTAAAAAAGATCCGATTAAATAAATTCCTATCATACCTAATTTGAAAATTTGAAAATTAATTAATTTGAAAATTATATATCAATTTCGTTTAGTTAAGAATCCATCGCACATATTTCGACAAGCTCAATATGACCGCCGCACTGTCAGTCTTAGCTTGTAAAAGACTATGGGCAGATAATTTACATTCGAAAATAATCTTAACTAAACGACATTGAATTATCTATGCTTAAAAAGCAATTTGAAAATTTGTTGATTTGAAAATTCACTACAGACATTATCAAATTACACATTATTAAATTATTTTCTTAGTCTTTCAATTGTCTTAACTGCCCACCATCAATATCTTTGTGTATGTCTCCAATTTTATTGATAAAAATCCCCAATAATAATACGCTGACAAAAAGATCCAGCAACACGCCTGTATTTACCAGCATGGGCATTTCTGTTCCAACAGCAAGTGACAAGGCAAAAACCCCATTTTCAATGACTAAAAAACCCATCACCTGAGTGATAATTTTTCTTCTGGTGACAATAATGTATAAACCTGTAAACAATGCAGAAAGTGCTGCAACAAAAAATATTTTATTGAGGTGAGGATCTTCAATTCTGTTTGATAAAAGGAAAGTACCGGTTACAATAAGAGTAACGATAATCAGTGAAATAAAGTTGGGCAGGAATGGCTCGGCTTCGCGGGTTATTTTGTTGCGCTTAATAACATAATTCAGAAATAGAGGTACGGCAATGGTTTTGAAAACAATTGTCTCCAAAAGTATGAAGATAAGGTTCACTGTGTTTATTTCATGTAACTCTATGAAGCTGACAATAAATAAAATAATTCCCTGAATAGCAAGAATTTTAATATAACTGAGCAGTCGATTAGCTACGCTTAGGTAAATAAGCGAAATTGAGAATGTAATCAGTAAAACGTTTATCATTTTTTAATTTTTATATTAAATAAATTTCCCCATAAATAATAACACACCAAAAAATATCAACAGCGAAACAGACGTGAGTGTAAAAATAAATTGAGCATTATGGTTCATTCTGAATCTTGCAGAAAAAGATTCCAGAATGCCTACGATTATTGCAAAAACAAATTGAACTGCGAAAAAAATGGGTATGGTTAAATAAAGAGGAAGTGAATCAAGGAAAAAGTTGGCTATAAGAGCCCCATACATTGCAAATTTAAGATTAGTAGCATACAGTATAAGTCCTAAATCAAAACCGCTGTTATCCAGAATCATGACTTCGTGAATCATGGTAAGTTCAAGATGTGTTTTAGGGTCATCCACCGGCATACGGCTATTTTCAATCATTGCAATCATAATAAGCACAAAGGTTGCCATCACACCAAGTGCATATGAGATAGATGAAACAAAATGCAGGGAGGTAAATATTTCATAAAACGATGTGTGTCCTGTAAATAAAGCAAAAGAACCCATCAAAATAAAAAAGGCTGGTTCCACCATCATTGAATACAAAGCTTCGCGACTGGCACCCATCCCTTCGAAGCTACTCCCTGTATCCATTGCAGAAATAATACTGAAAAATTTCCCGAGTGCAAGCACATAAGCGAAAAAAACAAAATCTCCATTGAATGAAATGATTCCTTTTGATAAGCCAAACGGAACCACCATGATAGCCATCAGAACCGACGCAAAATAAATACTTGGCGCAATTTGAAAAATGATGCTGGTCGTTTGGCTATAAACAGCGCCCTTTTTCCATAAGCGAATTACGTCTTTCAGTGGCTGTAACAGTCCTGGTCCTTTTCTCCCCGATGCGATACTTTTTGTCCGAAGTACAATACCTGTAAACAATAAACTGGTGAGCAATATTAAAATAAAACTTATCATTTGTTTAGTAAATAGTTATTAGTAAATAGTTATTAGTAAATAGTTATTAGTAAATAGTT
>JAVHPR010000368.1:0-9107 GCA_036170695.1 Bacteroidia bacterium | reverse complement strand
TGATAATATTTTGCATAAAGAAATAGTATGTAGCTAAATGTCTATCTCTAAAAAACTGAATTAACACAGGATAAATGATTTTTTTATTCGTGTTAATTCGGTTTTTTGTTTACAACTGGAGGCTATATCATAATTAATTGCGGATTATTTTGAAAGTGTTTTTAAAGTTATACAGATAGACTGTTAGTAAGATATTTTTCTTACCTTTGCATACAAATAAAAAAAAACGAAAAAATGACAACACAAAAATTTACCGAAACGGCAGAAACATTCAAAAAGAATGTAAGTGATTCCATGAAATGGTTACAGGATACAACTGCAACAATCATTGAAACTCAAAACAAACAAATGAAATCGGCAAGCGAAATGTATAGCAAAGCTATGAATGCGACTCTTGAAGGTATCAATAAAGAAAATTTTAGCAGTTCATTCGGAGTATCAGAAACAGTGGTTGAAATTTTGAAAAAAAACATTGAAACGATTTCAGACATGTCCAAAGTTACTATGAAAACAGCTATGGAATTTGGCAAACAAGCCGGTGCAGATGCTTTTTCAAAAGAAAAAATGGCATCGATAGTTGAATCATATCAGAAACAAGTAGAAGAAATTACTGCACTTAATAAAAAATCTTTCGACAGCATTACCAAACAATATGATGCATCAAAAGCTTCATTTGGTCCAATGACTGAAAAATTTAAAAAAGAATTTGAAACTACAATTAAAACATCTCAGGATAAGGTTCAGGGAATTATAGATTCATATACCAAAATTGCTAAGCCATCTGTTGAAGCCAACAAAGAAATGTTCAATAAACTGAACAAACAAATAAATGCAAGTGTTAGCGATAACCTGAAACTTTGGTCGGATTATATGACTGCCTATACAACAAAAATTTCTGAAACTAAAAATGTTGCAGATTTTTTTAAAACAAAATCTTCTAACGGCAGCCCTAAAAAACAAGAATCTTACAGTAAATAATTAATACAATTGAACAATTAATCAGTAGGCAATTTGTCAATTTTGCAATTAATCAGTAGGCAATTATTCATTTTAACGAATCACATAGTATCTGCTTTTAGATTGCTAAATTAATTTTCAAATTGCCTGCTGCAAAATTGCTAAATTGAATTTCAAATTGCCTGCTGCAAAATTGCTCAATTAGAAAATTCATTTATCAAATAACCAATAAAAAATGGCCGAAATGAACACGTTAAACGAAAAAGCAGAAAAAATTAAAAACAGTATCAAAGGTACTGCTGCTAAATCAAAAGAAACAATCAGAGAAATTATTGTTTCAAACACAAAACACATTAGTGACGCCCTGGATTCTAATAAAAAAATTGTTGATTCAATTAAAGAAAAATTGAATCATCAGGAAATAGAAGACACTGTTACCGACACATTGAAAAGTTCTTTTGGAAAATCAGTAGAGCTTGCAGAAGATGCACTTGACAGTATTATCAATTCATACACCAGACAAATGGAAATGAATGTTGATTTTAACACCAAGTTAGTAGATGCTGTTAAAGAATCAAAAAACGAACATCCTGAAAAAGTACTGAAATTAATTCACGAAAATTTTGAAGCATCACACCAGTTGACTATCAGAAATACAAAAGAAATATTGGATTTCTATAATAAACATACCAATCTTGCTGTAAACTTCAACGAAAAATTCGGAGAAAGTATTAATACTCATATAGAATCACTTTACAATATACAAAACAAAGGCTTGAATAAATTTACAAACTGGGCTTCTGAATGGTGGAAGCAGGAAGATAAAGTAAAAAAAGAGACTGTTTAATTTTTTAAAATAGTGTTATTCATAATCTATGAATAACACTATTTATTTTACAAGCACATGTAAATGGTATGAATTTTTCAATAATTTATACATTAAATTATATTACAAAATGAAAACTTTACTTTTGACTTTTTCAATTATTGTTTTTTCATTTCTTTCTTCCTTTGCACAACTTCAAGTGAAAGAAGCAAAACTTGGCAAAGGAATAGAGGGCAGACTCCTGACTGAAGAATCATCTGCCTTTTCCCTTAATTCAAAAGTTTATATGTGGATGAAATTTTCCGGTGGCACTGGTAACGTTACTGTTACCTGGAAAAATGGAACTCATACGCATACCAATAACTTAAATGTTGACGGTGACCCTTGGAGAACATGGGCATTTGCAACTGCTTATTATGCCGGAGATTGGACAGTTTCTGTTACTGACGAAAAAGGTACTTCTTTGAAAGAATTGAATTTCACTGTTCAGTAAATTATACAATGAAATATCGAACATAATTTATTTATACTCTATTTAATTTTAATAAATCTTTAATAATTCAACTAATCATAATAAACTAAAAACAAAAAAAACATGATTATCAATAACACATCAAAAAGCAGAAAAAATATTTTATGGCTCGTAAGTACAGTTACATTATGTTTTTTTACATTTTCAAACAGTGCCTATGCCCAAAAGAAACCACCTCCTGATAAACTTTTAGCGAATAAAATATATACCATTGAGTTAGCCGGACAAGGCAAAAAAGCGGGAGATCCGGAGGCAGATGAAATTAGCTTTAAAGCTGGTAAGTTTTCATCAAAAATAATGAAGATGGATGAAAAATTTGCTCCTTCAGCTTATACTGCAGAACTTGATACATCTGATGCTGCTAATAAAGTAATTACTTTTGAATCGGAAAGTAAAAATACAAGTGAAGAAATCATGGTATGGTCTGGAAATATAACCGGAGAAGACATTGAAGGCACAGCTGTATGGACGAATAAAAAAGGTAAAACAAAAATGGAATATACTTTTACCGGCACTTTGAAGGGAAAAAAGAAATAAAAAAGTTTTTGACAATTTGGTAATTTGGAAATGTGTTTATTGATTTTTAAATTACCTTATTTTCAAATTGCCAAATTATCAAATGAACGCAGCCCAAAAAAATCATTCGAAATTTTAAAATTTCAGGTACCGGTACTGATACTTTATTTCGTGTTTATACTAATGGGTATTAGGAACTATGGTTGATATAAAGGAGCATTGGATTTTTGATCGTCAGGGTATTAAGTAAAGACATAGTTGCTGTTCTTGAAGCAAATGCTAATGGCAGATTAATACCTCGGGATATTGATTTAATAATTGTTGCCACTACAAGGCCTGATGTGAAGATGCCCTCTGGCGCTTGTTTTATGAGGGAAAGACAGGTGTTTTCAATGCCGGTGCGACTTTAACATGTCGGATGTTTGTACAAGTTTTTAATATGTTTTGGAAGGATAATGCTATGAAAAGTAAAATGAAAAATTCTGTAAAATCGAAAAAATCTACTACGAAGGTTCTAAATGATGAAAATATGAAGAATAGTGCGAAAACCGAAATTAAAACTGAAAATACAAAAAAATCAAACATGGAAGAATTAATTGAGAGTATCACAAAAGCGAGTAAGAAAATTATCTCCAACCACTTCGATAATAAGTCGGGTACTGAGCATGATAATAGGGATATAATGCACACGTTTAATGAGTTCACTACCAAATTAATGGCTGAACCCAAAGAAATGGAAAAGGTGCAGGAACTTTACAAAGGTTTTTTTAGCAGTCAACAGGAATTGTGGAAGCGGATTTCAGAACGCCAATCAAAACCAGGTGAATATATGCCGGTTATAAAGCCAGCCAGTGGAGATAAACGTTTTAAGGCTCCTGAATGGGATGAAGCTCCATATTATTTCGATTTTGTTAAACAAAATTATCTTTTAGTTTCTCAATTAATGAAACAAATAATTGAAACTTCTGAAATTGACGAAAAAACAAAAAACAAATTGAGCTTCTATTCAAATCAATATATGGATGCTTTTTCGCCATCCAATTTTATTGCTACCAACCCTGAAGTACTTAAATTAGCTCAGGAAACAAACGGACAGAGTTTAGTAGATGGATTTAAAAATCTGATGGATGATATTGATAAAGGGAAAATCACTCAAACTGATATGTCGGCATTTGAGGTTGGTCGTAACCTTGCAATTACACCGGGATCCGTTATTTATGAAAATGAATTGATGCAACTTATTCAATACACTCCTACAACCAAAACTGTTGGGGAAATTCCTTTAGTTATCATTCCTCCATGGATTAACAAATATTATATTCTGGATTTGCGCCCTGAGAATTCTTTCGCAAAATTTGTTGTTGATCAGGGGATTTCCACCTTTATTATTTCCTGGAAAAATCCAAGCTCAGCAATGGCTGAAACTACATTCGATGATTATGTTGAGAAAGCTGCATTAAAAGCTATAGAAATAGCACAGGCGGTTTCAAAATCAAAAAAAGTAAACACAATAGGTTATTGTTTAGGTGGAACTTTATTAGGAACAACACTTGCAATCTTGGCTGCAAAAACAAATAATTCCAAAGTTAATGGTACAGTGGTTGAGGAAAACCCGGTTAACTCTGCAACGTTTCTTGCTGCAATGATTGATTTTTCAGATGTGGGCCCAATGGGGGATGTTATCGACAATGCATTAATTAAAAAAATGGAGCGTGGAGAACTTCTAGAAAAAGGGTTGATGTATGGTCATGATATGGAAAAAGCTTTTAACCTTATCAGGGCTAATGATCTTGTTTGGAGCTTTGTTGTGAATAACTATTTGAAAGGCAAAACACCAACTCCTTTTGATGCGTTCTTCTGGACAAATGATAATACCAATCTTCCCGGAAAAATGTATTTGTATTATTTAAAAAATATGGTTTTTGAAAATAAATTAAGCAGGAAAAATGCATTAAGAATTTGTAATACTCCAATAGATATTGGAAAAATTGATATTCCGGTATATGTAATTGCTATGCAGGATGATCATATTTCGCCTCCACATACTAATTTTACCACTACTGAACTTGTGAGCGGTCCGGTTGAATTTATTCTGGGAGGATCAGGCCACGTAATGGGAGTTGCAAACCCCCCATCAAAAAATAAATATGGTTATCATATTGGTGGCAAATTAAATGAAGGATTTGATGCTTGGAAAGAAACTGCTAAATTTCAGGAAGGAAGCTGGTGGACAGCATGGACTGCCAGTATTATCAAAAAATCCGGAAAACAAATTCCAGCTGTAAAAAGTTTAGGTAATACTAAATTTAAAGTCATAGAACCGGCTCCGGGCAGATATGTGAAAGAAAAAGCCAGTACTCATATTACAGAATAGTTATAGGATTCTAAAAGTTATAAAGGTTTTAAAGTTCAAAAGTTAAAGTTTCGTTTGACATAATTACATATTTAATGTTATAAGTTTGCAGACATACAAAGGAATTTAAATTTAAGCTTTAATCTGTTTATTATTTATTTTATTTTATTCAAAATTTTATGAGAGAAAAAAACAACAAAGTTGCATTAGTTACCGGTGGTACCGGTGGAATGGGTACCGCTATCTGCGAACGGTTATATAAGGATGGCTATACTGTAGTTGCCAATTACAAAGATTTTACCAGGGCAATGAAGTGGCGTGAAGAAGCAAAGGCATGGCGGGAGGATCAATTTAAAATGGGTTTTGATTTAAAAATTGTTGAGGGAGATATTGCAAATTTTAAATCTGCCGAAAAAATGATCAAGCAGATTACTGACGAAATTGGTCAGGTTGATGTTTTGGTTAACAACGCCGGTATAACCAGAGATGCGCCTCTTCATAAAATGACACCCGAACAATGGTATGAAGTTATTAATACAAATTTAAACAGTGTATTTGTTTGTTCCCGTCTTGTTATTGAAGGAATGATTGCTAAAGGATGGGGACGAATTATTAATATTTCTTCAGTTAACGGGCAAAAAGGAGCATACGGACAATGTAATTATGCCTCAACCAAAGCGGGTATGTACGGTTTTACAAAATCACTGGCTTTAGAAGTTGCTAAAAAAGGAATAACTGTAAATACTGTTTCTCCTGGATATACAGGTACCGCTATGGTAATGAAAATAAATCCGGAGATACTAGCTAAAATTGTGGGTCAGGTTCCCCAAGGTCGTTTATGTACTCCCGAAGAGATTGCTGGTTCTGTTGCCTATTTAGCATCAGAGGAAGGCAGTTATATTACAGGTGCTAATATTGCCATCAATGGTGGTTTGCACATGTACTAGATATTTTTAAAATTACGAAAACCCAATAGGTTATGAAGAATAAGTTTTTCATAAACTATTGGGTTTTTTGATTTTTGGTAGCCCTGACTGCGTTTTACTTTGAAAGTTTTTTCTACTCGGATGCTCTAAAATACTACTGAATTATTATGGTCTTTGATGTTACCGAATAAGCACTAAAATAGCCTAAAGCATCATTATTAAAATTAGAGGTTGGGTTGGAGGGCGAAGAAGAATTCATACCGCCACCACTAGCTTGGTTAAACGTTCTGAAATAGTCGTATGCACCTTTATCTATACTTTGCAATTGAATATTAACCGTGTCTCCTATTTCAAGCTTAATATCTCTGCTACCTCTCATACTCTGGCTCATCGTTTCACCATCTCTCAGATAGTCTGATGATGTGGTAAAAGTATTCACTTGCACTCCATTTATTGTTTCTATAAAACGGTAAAAGTTTTCTATTCCGGCAGGATCGTTATAAACAGCTATAACAGATCTGGTTATTTCACTACCTCCGGGACCACCACCACTTCCAGGTCCTCCTCCGCTTCCTGGTCCTCCTCCGCTTCCTGGTCCTCCTGTTGACGTTCTGATTATTAAAGTATCAATACCTACAGGGGCTGGCATGAATGCAGATGCCTGGTAACTCTTTCCCTCAGCGCTTACTGTAATTAAATATATTCTCCCGGCTATCCCTTGAAGATTTGTTGTTTTATAAATTCCTGGGGCGGTTTCGGTCAGAATATCCGAATTGCCGGCATTGTCATTAATTGTAACTGAAGCTCCCGAAATTGCAGGGAACGTATTGGGGTCGCTAAAGTTTACTGTTTTGCTAAGTTGAACAGTATAGGGCCCAGGCTGATTGGAAACGTTGCCTTCAATTATTATTGCAGGCGCTGCTGAATTCAAATTAATATCAATCACTTTTTGGCATGATGATAAAGTAAATAGCCCTATAGCAATTGTTATATAATTCCGTAATGTTTTTTTGTAGTTCATCATATTAAAATTTGAAATTGTAAGTGACAGATGGAATCCAGCGAAACAATGATGTTTGAACCGCTTGTGTTTTTGTTGGATCATTCGGGTCTTCCTGGAATGTTATCGTGTAAGCATTTTCTCTCCCATAAGCATTGTAAACAGAGAAGTTCCAGCTAGACTCCAGCTTTTCTGTTTTTTTAGCCTGATAAGTTGCGCCGATATCCATACGGTGATAAGTAGGCATACGGTATCCATTTCGTTCGGTATAATAATATTGAACCTGGCCGGACACCATGTATTTTCCGCTTGGGAAAGTTACTGCATTTCCTGTGTAATATACCCATGTAGCTGATACAGTCCATTTTTTTGTCAATTCGTATATTGCAACAATCGCAATGTCATGCGTTCTGTCCTGCTTTGCGGCATACCAGCCTGCATTATTAATACCTTCAATTTTTTTCTCAGTTCTTGATAATGTATAACCAATCCAACCATTTAATTTGCCGTATTTTTTCTTCAGAAAAAATTCAATACCATAAGCCCGGCCTTTTCCATAAAGTAATTGTGACTCCACATTTTCATTAAAATTAAGTTGAGCAAAATTCTTATAATCAATTTGGTTCTGCATATTTTTATAATAAACCTCCGATGAAAATTCAATTGTGTTTTCTTTGAAATTTCTAAAATATCCTAAAGAAACCTGGTCGCATAATTCAGGTTTTACATTGTTGCTGCTGGGAATCCATAGATCTGTAGGGTTTCCGGAAGTTGAATTAGAAAGCAAATGTAGGTTTTGTGCATTTCTGTCATAAGCTGCTTTTACCGAACTTTTTTCATTAATTATAAAACTCGTACTGATGCGAGGTTGCAGATTATAATATGTTTTCGCAAACTGACCTGAAGTATAAGTAATGGTATCAATAGCTTCGCCATCTGCATTATAACTACTGAAGTTCCCGGGACCTATCAAACTAAATGAATTTAATCTCAATCCATATTCAAAATTTAATTTCTCAGTAAGTTTAATTTCATCAGATGCGTATATCGCATTTTCCAAAGCGTATTTATTGGGAAGATTTAATTCGCCTATCGGGGAGGTACTTGTAACTGTAATAGCACCCGGAATAATTTTATGATAGGTTGAATTAAATCCGAATTTTAGTTTGTTACGTGTATTTGCAAAGTATTGAAAATCCTGTTTCAGGCTATAATCCTGGATTCTGGAAATAATATCTATTTGAGTACCTCCGAAATTTACGTTGATTTTATAATCATAATTAGTAAAAATCAAGGAAGTATTTGAAAATAATTTTTCACTGAACAAATGATTCCATCGAAAAGTTCCGGTGGCATTTCCCCAGTTGATGCCGAGAGTAGTCCCCAAGCCAAGTACATCTTTTCCAAAATAACCCGATAAAAAAATCCGGTTTTTATCATTAATCCTGTAATTGACTTTTGCATTTACATCATAGAAAAATAATCTTGCCTGTCGCGCTAAACTATCCTTCGAAAGTTTCAGAAACAAGTCAGCATAGGTACGTCTGGCAGAAATGATAAACGAACCTTTATCTTTTACAATCGGTCCTTCCACATTAAGGCGTGATGAAATCAAACCGATTCCACCGTTTACAACAAAATTTTTACTGTTGCCATCATTCATTTTAATATCAAGTACGGAAGCTAATCGACCACCATAATCAGCGGGTTGACTTCCTTTGTAAAGGGTTACATCCTTAATTGCATCAGAATTAAAAACAGAGAAAAAACCCATTAGATGCGAAGCATTATAAACAGTGGCTTCGTCGAGCAATATCAAATTCTGATCTGCACTGCCTCCACGTACATAGAAGCCGCTGTTTCCTTCTCCCGCCGATTTTACCCCAGGCAATAACTGAAGTGTTTTTAACACATCCTTTTCTCCAAATAATACAGGTATATTTTTTACTAAAGTTTCGGTGCAAATTAATAATCCACTATAACGCTGTCCCTATCTG
>JAVHPR010000367.1:0-9126 GCA_036170695.1 Bacteroidia bacterium | reverse complement strand
GTCGAAATATGTGCGATGGCTTCTTAAATTATGAAATTAGGGATATTTGTCGTACACCCTCTTTTTTCGAATCTTTTATCCGAATCTTTCCATACTTATTGAAAGAAGAATAAGTACCATGAAAAAGTTTATCAGATGAAATAAATAACGGAATCCTTTAGTAGCAGGCTTGTTAATTAAATATTGATAAGCCAGGGTCATAAGAGCTATATTACCGAATAATACCATTATTGCAGTATTATAAGATTTAACAATGCCATATTGCCATGTACAAAGAGAAATTATACATGCACATAAAATCCAGGCCACAGTCCACCACCGAATTTGTTTCTCATTGAAAAAATCAAATAAAGTCGGAAAACCGGCCTTACTGTAATCATCTTTATAAATTAAGGAAAGAAGCCAGAAATGAGGAATTTGCCATATAAAGACAAACACAGCAATAAATACTGCTTCAGGAGCCAGGAAACTACCACCTGCACCCGCATACCCTATCAGCACAGGAATTGCACCAGTTATCGAACCAGGTATAACTGCGAATGGTGTTTTGCGTTTCAAAAGTGTATAAACTCCTATATACCATAAAAGGTTAAAAATTCCAAGAAGTATGCAAACATAAGAAACAGGAATCAATACCAGTACTCCAGTCAAGGTCATTAAAAAGGCAATGATTAAAGCATTTTTTTTACTTATTGCTCCCGATGGAATCGGCCTATTTGCGGTTCGTACCATCAAAGAATCGTATTTAAGTTCAATAACCTGGTTTAATACTGATGCTGCACCAGCAAGCAAAAATACACCCAGGCATGTCAAAAAAAGATTCACGTCTGCTTTACCGTTGTAAACCGTGTAGCCTGCATAAGTAAGGAAAGCTACAGGAAGTATTATCGAGAACTTAATTAACTGAAGGAAAAGTCTAATTTTTTTTCTCACTTTTTGTTTTAAAATAGTTGATGATTTCATTTATATTTTCATCGCTGATAACCCCCTGGTATGATTTCATTTCCCCGCTTTTGAAGCCTTTTACAATTTGAGCGTTAGGAGAAAGAATAGAATTTCTGATATAGGCAGAATCGACCTTAATTTTTTCCTCCTTACCATCCACCAAAACTGTTCTTTCATTGCCATACAGATTCACAAATGAAGGTCCTATTAATACCGAACCATCCTGTGAATGACAGCCAAGACAATGGTTTTTATCCATTAAAGCTAATCCTTTCGGAACGGAATTCAAATCGGTAACAGGTAATTTCGCAAGCCAATTAGTATATTCTTTTTCCTCAACAACTTTTACAATGCCTATCATATAGGAGTGCCTTAATCCGCAGAATTCGGCACAGAAAATATCATAATTGCCCAAAGTTTGAGGAATAAACCACATGTGAGTGGTTTGGCCTGGAACCACATCTTCTTTAATTCTGAATGCCGGTATATAAAAACTATGCATTACATCAGGGGAAGTCATACTAAGATTAACCGCCTTTCCCAAAGGAACAACAAGTGTATCTTTTTTAATTTTGCCCTTGCCGTGATCAAAAACCCAAGTCCACATTTTGCCAGTTACATTAATCACCAGCGCATCTTTAGGAGCCGTTCGTTGAGTGATGAAATTAACATAACCATAATAGAACATTAATAATACCAATACAGTTGGAACAACTATCCAGGCAACTTCAAGGATCATTTTATCTTCAAACTGAACTGCCTTTGGATGCCTTTTTTTATTGAATTTTATGGCAAAAAATATCATCGTTGCCGTTAATCCTATTAAAAAAATAAATGAAATTCCCAGTATAATTAGGAAAGTTAGATCAACACCATCCGTAAAATTTGACGCTCCTGAAAACATATTTTGCTTATTAAAATTTTATTATTCTTCAAAAATTATTTAAATGTTCCTGCAAAAGCAAGCCTCCTGTTTTTCTCAATCTGAGTCCCATTTTATGGAGCAAATGCAATCACCTTTATTCTGTTTAATATTGGAGTCCCATCATCTGAACTTGTAATCAATAAAAGTAATTAATATTACCATGACCAAAAAACCAATGACGCCAAAAACTATGGATCTTAAAAAACCAGTTTCGTATTTTAAATGCATAAACCAAATAAGTGCAATACAACCCTGTAATGCAGCTATTAATATAATTACAGGATTTACCCATGCGCCCTGCTGCATTGCAATAGTAAAGTTGAATGCGATAAGAATAAGCAGTACAACCCAAACCTTGAGATAGGTTTTGTACGCTGTTATGTGATTTTGTTCTTGTTCCATTACTATTTAATTAAATATAAAAGCGGAAAAAGGAATAACCATACTAAATCCACCAAATGCCAGTATAGTGTGCTATTTAATAATAGCATAGGTTTATCTTTATTTACATTGCCAAATCTGACCCTCATAAAACACACAGTTAAAAGTACCATTCCTATTAAGATATGCAGTGCATGCAAGCCGGTCATAAAAAAATATAATCCGAAAAACATAACATACCCATGGCTGAGGTTAATCATGAAGCCTGAACCGGGGTAAAGGTTCAATAATATTTTATGATCCCATTCAAAATATTTATTTACAAGGAATGCCCCTGCAAGTATCACAGTAATTGCAATGAGCCTGGCTGAGCGTATTTTGTTTCCTTTTAGCAATGCAGTTGTTGCCAACGACATGCACATACTGCTCGTTACAAGTATGATTGTATTAAGCGCGCCGATATAAGTATCAAGGTGAAGCGATGCTGCCCTAAATTCTAAAGGGTATTGCGATCTGTAAACCGCGTAAACAATTAATAAACCTCCAAAAAAGAAAATTTCGGTAAATAGGAATAACCACATTCCCAGTTTTGATCCATAATCATCGCGATGTTCCGAAACAATATCAGTACTCATAAAATTTGATTTTATTTTTCATTAGTTCAACAATAAATTATTTAAAATTATAGGGAACCTCCGTGATTACAGGTATCTCAACAAAGTTCTCAACTGGCGGAGGTGATGGCACCATCCATTCTAAAGTCAGTCCATTCCAAGGATTTGCCGGTGCTCTTTCTCCTTTACGTGCTGACCGGATAAAATTATAAATCATTAAAATAATACCGGTAGCTGTTACTAATGCCCCAATTGAACTTAATACATGCCCAAGCTGAAACTGGGGCAGATAATCAAAATATCTTCGTGGCATCCCCTGTAAGCCAATTACAAATAAAGGAAAGTAAAGAAGGTTGAAACCGACATTCAATATCCCCCAGGCCCAGTATGCAAGCTTCATATTATACATCCGGCCATAAATCTTTGGATACCAGAAATGCATGGCTGCAAAAAATGCAAAACCCATTCCTCCAAAAATGATGTAATGAAAGTGTGCAACAACAAAGGCTGTATCATGAACATGGACATCAGTAGCAAGCGATCCCAGCACTAATCCGGTTAAACCGCCTATCATAAATAAAAACATAAATGATAAAGCATATAACATCGGAGGCCGCATATCAATAGAACCCTTATACATGGTACTGATCCAGTTGAATACCTTAATGGCGCTTGGAACCGCAACTATAAATGTTAACAATGAAAACACCCATCTGGCTGTGACACTCATGCCCGAAGTGTACATGTGATGGCCCCATACCAAATACCCTACAAAGGCAATAGCAAGACTTGACAAGGCGATGGCCTTATAGCCAAACACTCTCTTCTGACTCATTGTAGGTATTATCTCGGTTATTACACCCATTGCAGGCAAAATCATGATATATACTGCCGGGTGGGAATAGATCCAGAATAAATGCTGAAAAAGAATGGGGTCTCCACCAAGAGCCGGATCAAAAAATCCTATCCTGAACCATCTTTCTGCTACAACCATCAGCAAAGTGATTCCTATGATTGGGGTTGCTAAAATCTGTATCCACGATGTAGCATATAGCGACCATGTAAATAAAGGCATTTTGAACCATCCCATCCCGGGCGCTCTCATCCGATGAATAGTTACAATAAAATTTATCCCGGTTAATATGGAAGAAAAACCCAGTACAAAGGCGGCAAATACGGCCATCACCACATTTGTATTAGAAGTGGTGCTGTAAGGTGCATAAAATGTCCAGCCGGTATCAGGAGGTCCTTTACCAAAAACTAAAGTACATATTGCAATTACTGCTCCTACCAGATAAATCCACCAGGAAAGTAAATTTAGTTTCGGGAACGCAACATCTTTAGCACCAATATGAATTGGGAGTAAAAAATTTCCAAAAACAGCCGCCAGCCCCGGAATTACAACTAAAAAAACCATAATAACACCATGTATTGTAAATGCGGCATTATATTGCTGGGGAGTAAGGAATTGCTGCCCGGGTTTAAATAATTCGAGGCGCATTAAAACACCAAGAAGCATCCCAACGCAAAAGAATGTGATAATTGAATATAGGTAGAGCAAGGCAATCCGTTTATGATCGGTGGAAAATATCCAGCCTAATATCCCCTTATATTTTCCTTTATGTTCAAGGTAATTTGGCAACGTGTTATTCAAATTGGTATTCATTTTTGTTACGCTTTTTTGTTTTTAAATTTAGATTTCAAAACCAGTGTTATTACAAATAACACAAGTATAAAGATGATAATAGTTCCTGATACTTTTAATACATCAAGCACATACCGTTTCCCCACAGGATCGTAAGCATAACAGAGCAACAATGTTTTCGCAATGCTCGGTCTCGCAACTTCCTGCTGTGACTCATAAATGGCCATTTTAAAATCAAGAGGAAGAAAAGTGATCCCATATAAATACCTGGTAAGTTTTCCGTGCGGACTAACAGCCATAATAGCCCCCGGATGTATGTAATCTACTCCTGCTTTCTTGTATTTGAATCCTACTGCGTTGACAATCTTAAAGATGTTTACACTGTCCCCGGTAAGATAAAACCAACCTCCGGCACTTTTTTGACCGTGTTTTTTAAGAAAGTTTGCCTTTTTTTGACGTGCTTTCACAGGATTATCATGATAATCAAAACTTATAGTTATAATCTGATAATCTTCTCCAATCTTGAGATCCGATTTCTCAACAACTTCGGTAATACCACTGAGTAAGGGGCTGCATATTCCGGGACAATCAAAATATACAAAATTTAAAATTGTTGGTTTATTGATCAAATCGCGTAATTTAACTATACTGTCTTTTTCATTTCTGAAGGAAAGATCAAGTGGTATCGTTTCGCCAATATGTTCAACTATTCCAATTTCAAGACTATCATTAAATAAGCCCTTTTCCTGGGCTTTTCCGCTCATGTGTATAAAGAAGAATAATACTAGTACACCAAGATTATATCGTGTTCTATTTTTTATCATTTTCATTTTTTGCTTTTTTGCTTTTGAAAAAATATCCACAAAGAAATCTAACTTTTTCCGATTTCCCTGATTTTCATTATTTGCCGGATAATATTAACAATCACCCCCCACACAATAATCACTGCCAGGCAGTATGTCAAAATCAACCATATGGGAGCCTGTGAGCGGACAGACCACATAGCATTCGTGTCTATAAGGCTCTTAGGAATAACCGGAATTCCTGCGTTAAGAGTTTTTTCTTTTCTGACCCCATCAAGCCCTTCGGTATTTATTTTTATCAGAAACTTTATGTTGCCTGAAGTATCGCCTTTCAATTTTTCGGAGTAACCAAAATAGGCTTCTCCTTTGGCATTTGTTTGTTTCGGTTCGTCAATGGGAAGATTACCGAAATAGCTTTTCGCGAAAAGGCCCAATTCAATACCAGCAAGTTCAGTATTTTCATTGTTTTTTTTTCCTCTGGCAATAACTTTTATGACCTTCTCTGAACCCAGATAAAATATATCAAAGTCGATTGTCATACCTGCATAAGCGCCAGCAGGAGCTGAAACCGGCTCAGGCTGAATATAATTTTTATGAAAACTTCTGAAATAGGAAATTACCTGCCATCTTTCTTTTTCAGAAAGAACATCCTTAAAATCCGGCATCATTTCTTTACCTGTGGTTATTTTATAAAACAAGGCACCATCAGTTTCTTTTTGGAATTTTTCACCCGCAGGATCACCCGGTGATGGATTCTGAGAAGCCGGATTGTTCTTTCCAACAGTACCATGGCACTTGGTACAGTTGTTCTGAAATATTACCTGGCCGGCATTCCGGCTTTCGTCATCAAACAAAAACGGACTTACTTTTTGAGATTTATCCATTGGTACATCCCATTTTTCCTGCGAAAAAATAAATTGTGTACCCAAAAGAAAGCCGGTAATTATTATTAAGAATTTATGCTTGCATAAGTTAATCATACCAAATGAATGTTTTAATAGAGATTAATCAAGATTGTTGTTGTGATTTTGATGTTCTGTCATCTCCCAAACCGGTAATACAGGAAACAGTTTTGAAAGCACTGTAATTATTAGTAAAACCATAATGAAAGAACCTGCGGTTATTAAAATTTCAATAAGTGTTGGCTGATAATGGTGGAAATTTAAAGGTACGTGTTGGATTGGAAGGTATGGATGTTCCATTGTTGGTACCACAATCAGGTATCGTTTCATCCATGCACCAATGATAACAAAAATCGAAATTATCATTACAGGCAAAGGTTTTCGCATTGGTGCATATAGCAATAACAATATCGGTATAAGCAAACACCCTACCTGAACAAACCAAAAAGTAAAAGCATGTTGACCCGTGAATAATTCTGTCAGATGAACAGAGTCCGCACTTTTCAGTTTATATCCCGGAACAAGATATTCATTAACATTAAAGTATAGATACACTAATGATACAAGTACCAGGAGCTTAGCCATTTTATCAAAGTGCATTTCGGTAATGTAATCATGAATTTTGTAACTTTTCCTGTAAAAATACATTGCAATAATTAATGCTGCGCTTCCGGTAACAAAAGCTCCGGAAACGAAATATGGCCCGAATATAGTACTATCCCAACCCGGTCTTGATGTTACAGCAAATAACCATGATGTTACAGTATGGATGCCAAGAGCAACAGGAACTATCAATATCAGCAAGGTTTTCATTAATCTCCTGAGAATTTTTACCTGCTCTGGTTTACCTGACCAATTCATACTTAAAAAATGATAAAGCCTTGAAACCCAAGAAGGAACGTTTTTCAAGCGATTGTGGAATATTGCCATATCAGGAATTAATGGAAGAAAATACAATAGAAGGCTTATTACAACATAAGTGGTAACTACTGTAACGTCCCACAGAATGGGCGACTGAAATCTACCGTAAATAAATACATTCATTAAGCGGTCAGGACGTCCCATATCGGTAACGATAACCAAGCCGGCAACAGATGCAAATGCAATGGCTATAATTTCAGCAATCCGGGTAATCGGAGTTATCCACTTATAACCAATCAACCCTAACACAGAACTAATTAGCATTCCAATAAGGCTTGAAGCGACAAAAAAAACAAAGTTGGAAATATAAATTCCCCAGGAAACATAGTCTCTCATTCCTGTAACCCCAAGTCCATCCCTGAGTTGAATTATATATGCGTAAAAACATACCAATAATGCAATTCCCAAAAATCCTATCCAAATCAAGAAACTTTTATTTCTAAAATTTACAGGCTTACTGGCAACGTCAATCAGATGTTCTATAGTTAAGTTTTTTTCTGACATATTATTTTGTGCAAAAAATGTAATATTTCAATTTAGATTAATTCTTAATAAGGAGGATGCAAATATACAATTTTGATTAATTAATATTAAAAAAAATGATTTTTATTAATATTAATAATTACTTATAAGCTAAACCATGTGTTTACTACAAATGCAATTATTCTAAATAATCAGGAAATATTTCGGAAGCAGTTCAAGACAAAACTCATCTGAATGAAACCAAAATATTAACCTGAAATTTAAAGCAATTGCAAAACTGTTTATTAGAATAAAAGTCCTTACCCTTCCTGTTTTTCAATAGGATCTTCAATATTTTTAAATGGAACCGTACGATTTTTTGCAGGTAAATAATATACTCTTGGTTTTGTACCAAGCTCTGGCATAAGGTTGTAACCTCCATTTTGTTCAATCAATTCACTAAACTTCCTGGTTTCATGCGTAGTGCCGTTGGTAACAATATCTTCATTTTGATCACCAAACCAATAAACACCGTTAGGGCATGCCTCGGTACAATATGGAAGTTTACCAATTCTAAGCCTGTCGGCACTAAAGAGACATTTACTGATTGTACCTTTTTTCTGGGGTACATTAAGTTCAACATCATAGGGCTTACCCTTATGGTCATCTGCAACGATTGGCTCGAGCCAATTAAAAATCCGGTGAGAATAAGGGCAGGCTGCCATACAAAAACGGCATCCGATACATCTCTCGTTATCAATCAGCACAATTCCATCCTGACGCTTAAAAGTTGCGTCAACAGGGCAAACCGAAACACATGGAGGGTTATCGCATTGCTGGCAGGGTTTTGGCATATTGTAAGGAGCCGTATCCGGTGAATCCTGTATTTGTAAAACCTGCATGTGAAATTGTTCCGGGCGCAAATCATGGGCATTCTGACAAGATTTTACACATTTTCTTGCATTCTTGCATTTGGCAAGGTCAACCACCATTACCCATTTCTTACCCGGGATTCCTTCTCTTCCATGAAGTTGAAGGGATTCCGTCACTTTAAATGCTGTAATTGCTGATTCATCAACTTCTACAACTTTATTATCGGAGGTAAGTACATGTACTTTTGATGAGGTGCTTTTGGCTTTTTCATATTTCAGACCTGAATACAAAACAGCTCCACCTGCAACTGCTCCTGCTCCCAAAAATGCTATTTTTTCAATGAAAGATCTTCTTGATGAATTATTTTTTTCTTCACTCATTTGCTATGTTTCTTTTTGTTTATGATATTCTAACAATGCTTTTCTTTAGTTAAAATTTAAGACCATAAAATTAATAATTTTTTAACATTATTAACCTACTAATCTTTTTTGTTTACTTATTTACCTCTAAATCAAATGATTATACTGAATTGTTTTTGTTTTAATTGAACATACCATCCTATTTTATCATTGTGAAAAAATAATTTGCCGGAAGCAAATCAATAAGTAGAGTTTCCTCAACAACCAACAAATCGAGATATAGCCTACCTTAGCGG
>JAVHPR010000366.1:0-9171 GCA_036170695.1 Bacteroidia bacterium | reverse complement strand
GCAGGAATTACAAAACAATAAAAGACAGCATGTCTAAAGCAGATAAGCAATATATACAATTTAATGGATTATTATACAGAACAGTTTGGACTTTAGGGTGTCCCTTTAATTGTTCCTATTGTGCAAATGACTCTTTCATAAGACTAGATAAGGAATATCGTAAATTAAGGTATTCGAGCGCTGAATATATTACCAATGAAATTAAAAATGCAATTAAAATAAATCCCTTTATCTCAACTGTTGGGTTTTACGATGACAATTTAATAACGCTTCCAGTTGAACAACTGCAAAAATTTGTTGAAATATATAAGAGGGATATACATTTGCCTTTTGTTGTTTTTGGAATTCATCCAAATACAATTGATAAAGTAAAAATTGATTTACTGGCATCCGCGGGAATGAATAGGATGAGGATGGGAATTCAATCGGGCTCCGAAGCAATTCTGAAGTTTTTTAATAGAAAAACCCCACTTAAGAAAGTTAAGGAAGCAGTAGAGATATTAGCCGCAACGTCAGTAAAATACAAAATGATACCTCCTGCATATGATATAATTACTGACAATCCGGTGGAAACTGTTGATAATAAATTGGAAACTTTGAATTTTTTATTTGGACTTGCAAGACCTTACACATTAAATATTTTTTCATTAAGAGTTTTTCCAAAAACACAACTATATGATTATGTTCAATTGGATCCATCTCTAAATGCCTATTTCAATAATACCTCATATTTACATACAAAGAAAAATTTATATAATATTATGCTTTTTCTTTTAGCGACTTTTAAACCATCTTCTTTTGTTTTTAATTATGTTTCCGGGCGAATAAAAAATCAAACTTCAGAAAAAGAATATCCGATTTTTTTCGCATTCGTAAAAACAATATATTTCGGAAGAAGGGCATTTGAACATCTTAGCCGTTTCGATTTTTCTACAATAGTAGGAAAATGGATTTATTATATTTGGTCAATTAAGAGATTTTTCCAGAGAAAAAAAAAGTGAGAAATACAAAACTTACTTGAAATTGCACCGAAAAAAAATGGAGAAGGATGCAGTAATACTATTTAACAAATTTTGATATGGATTTCAATAAATTATGGAAAAGAAGAACCATTTCAAATAGTTCAACTTGTGGAAATTTAAATATACTTTAAACTTGGAAAACATTATATAATAATTCTTATTTTTGATGTTAATAAAGAATTAATAGTCATACTGTTAAAGTGAATAAAATGCCATTAAAACTGCTTCAGGGAAAATTAAGAATGAAAATTCTTGAACTATATCATAATGCAAATGCCGGACATATTGGCTGTTCATTAAGTTGCATTGATTTGATGATTGGTTCACTTATTCATCACAAATCGGAAGATGATGATTTTATATTATCTAAAGGACATGCTGCCGCTGCTTTATATGCTTGCCTGAACCATCTTGGTGAGATTACAGATGATGAATTGAACACTTTTTATGAAAACGGGACTTCACTCCCGGCACATCCTGCAGCAAATAAGTTTAAAAGTATTCCTTTTGCAACAGGATCGCTCGGGCACGGCTTCCCTATTGGTGCGGGGATTGCAAAAGCAAATAAAATGCAACAGAAAAAGGCATGGGTATATGTGCTGATGTCGGACGGTGAGACCAACGAAGGTACTACCTGGGAAGCCGCCCATTTTGCAAGGCAACATCAATTGAGTAATCTTATTGTTATAATAGATAAAAATGAGTTACAAGGTTTCGGATGTACAAAAGATGTTTTGGGAGACACCTCCACCGAAGCTGTTTGGAAAAGCCTCGGCTTTGAAGTTAGCTCAATTGATGGACATTCTATCGACGATATAGTTGAAGAAATAAGTAGATTAAAAGCATCTGAAAACAATCTTCCAAAAGTTATTATTGCTAATACTGTGAAGGGGAAAGGGGTATCATTTATGGAAAACCAAGTGGCATGGCACTATTTACCTGTAAATAACGATCTATATATTCAGGCAAAAAATGAAATCATCGAAAAATATTTATTAAATGAACCAACAGGAAATACTCCTTGAAAATAAGATAAAACAACTCAAAGGCCCCATTTTCGTTTTCGGAGCAAGTGGTTTCATTGGAGCAAATTTATTTAATACGATTTTTCAAATCAGAAAAGATTGTTATGCGCTAACACATGATGTTGTTAAGGCGTGGCGCCTGAAACTGCTTAATGTTCCATTCGAAAATATCGTCCACTGTGATATTATTTCCAGACTATCAGTCAATACTATTTTCGAAAAATATCATCCCCAGACTGTTTTTAATTTGGCTGCTTATGGTGCTTATTCAAAGCAGAAAGATGCCAATCTTATTTTTGAAACAAATGTAATAGGCACAATTAATATTTTAGAAAACTGTAGCAATGTTGTAGAATATGTTCATGCAGGGTCAAGCTCTGAATATGGTTCAAATAGTGCCGCTCCTGCTGAAAACAGCACATTATTGCCCAATAGCCATTATGCTGTTTCAAAAGTTTCGGCAAGTTATCTTATTCAATATTATTCCAAATTTCACCAGGTTAAAGCAGTAAACCTAAGGCTGTATTCCGTTTATGGCGATTGGGAAGAACCTGACAGGTTAATTCCTAAATTGATTGAAAATATTCGCAAAGGAAAGTTACCGGATCTTGTTTCTCCTGATGTAAGCCGAGATTTTATTTATGTGAAAGATGCTGTAGAATCATTTGTAGATGCGGCATTACACATTTCTTCAAAAACATCCGGTCATTCATATAACATTGCAAGCGGAAAAAAAACAACGATGCGCGAGTTAGTTGAAACCGCAGTCAGGCAATTTAGCATCACCATTACTCCAAAATGGGGAAGCATGCCTGATCGTAACTGGGATTTAACAGAATGGTATGGAAATCCGGAGAAAACAAAAACGGATTTAGAATGGGAATCAAAAACAGCTCTGGCCGATGGATTATATAAAACATTTGAATGGCAACAAAACATTAACTATGACAGTGTTCTTGTACCTGCATTTGAAAAACCTCAGCTTAACCCTGTAATTACAGCCGTGATAGCGTGTTACAAAGATGCACAAGCAATTCCGATTATGTATGAACGTTTGGTCAAAATGTTTAATGCGCTAAAAGTAAGGTACGAAATTATTTTTGTGAATGATTGTTCTCCTGATAATACTAAAGAAGTTTTAGATTCAATTTGTGAAAAAGATCCTAACGTAATTGCCATTACACATTCCCGTAATTTCGGCTCCCAATCAGCTTTCTTAAGCGGAATGGAAATTTCAACAGGTAACGCAGTAGTTTTAATGGATGGAGATTTGCAAGACCCTCCCGAAATTATTCCCAAATTTTATGAAAAATGGATTGTGGGATATGATGTGGTATATGGGCAACGTGTGAAACGTGAAACTTCATTACTACTAAATATACTCTATAAAGCATTTTACCGCTTGTTCAGAAAAATGTCATACATCGACATTCCTGTTGATGCCGGCGATTTCTCAATGATCGATAGAAAAGTAGTCAAAGAATTAACTGCGCTTCCCGAAACCGAACAATTTCTGAGAGGCTTGCGGGCATGGGTCGGATTTAAACAAATTGGAGTGGATTATTTTCGCCCGGAAAGAATGTTTGGCACTTCTACAAATAACTGGAGAAAGAATTTCTGGTGGGCAAAGAAAGCTATCTTTTCATTTAGTTTTGCTCCTTTGGAAGCTATGACCTATTTGGGATTTTTCTTAACAGGAATTTCTTTTATTGCCCTTGTTATTTCAGTCATTGCACGCTTTATTAATCCAACTATTCCTCATGGAGTAACTACCATCATTGTTTTAGTGCTTTTTTTCGGAGGAATTCAACTGCTTGCCACTTCGTTTATTGGTGAATATATCAGTAAAATTTTCGAAGAAACAAAAAAACGTCCCAAATTCATTCGTGCAAATATCCGTAAGGGAAATAAAGAATATAAAACTTCAAATGAAATAAATACTTTCATCTCGCAACAGAAGAATTAATGACTGAAAAATTTCGCCCCATAGCCCACTACGCCCCCAATTCTTTTTCTGCAAGAATTAAATTTTATTTACGAATGATTCTTGATTTTCAATTTGCGACTATTTATCGGCATTTGAAACCAGCAATGGCCTTATTCAATGGGAAAATGTTAGACATTGGTGCGGGTAACAGTCCATATAAACATTTATTAAAAAATGACACAGAATATTTTGGTATTGATATTAAAAATTCTGACAATTTTGGTTACACGAATAACGATGTAACACATTATGATGGAAAACTTTTTCCTTTTGAAGATGAAACATTTAATAATATTATTTGTACTGAAGTTTTAGAACATGTAGAGTACCCTGAATTACTTATATCTGAAACATATAGAGTTCTTAAACCATCAGGTATTGGTATTTTTACTATCCCTTGGTCTGCCAGATTTCACTACGATTATCACCGCTATACTCCAAGTATGTTGAAACTCCTTTTTAAAAATTTCAGTTCTATAGAAATTATAGAAAGAGGAAGCGATACAGCATCAATTGTTGCGAAAATAATTGTGTTATATTTTCGCAACTTAACAGGTATTATTTATGATAAATTCAATCCGATAAAAATTGTTAAGAATATACTAGTTTGTATTTTGTTAATACCATTATTAATAATTGCAATTCCGATCGGACTACTTGGAGTATTTGGCTTAATTGGTTCAATGGACGATCCGTTGGGTTATACTATAATTATAAAAAAGTAAATGACAAGTATAAAAGACGACAGAGGCTATAATCAGGGATTTTCCAGGACTGAGGCATTGAAAATACGTACCGAAAGACGTTGTCAGGCTATTATTGACGAGATGAATTTCGAAAATAAAAATGAAGTAAACATATTGGAAATCGGTTGCGGGACAGGTGAACTGTCTTATTTACTCGCAAAAAAAACTAAAGGTAATGTAATAGGTTCCGATCTTTGTACCCCTTTTATTGATGAAGCCCGAAAAAATTATTCCTTACCTAATTTAAAATATGAAGTTCTGGATTTTAATTTTCCCGGTGAGCTTTTTAATTTAAAATTTGATTATATTGTTGGTAATGGCATATTGCATCATTTATACTACCATATAGATGATGCTCTTAAAAATATCAATTTACTCTTAAAAAAGGAAGGGAAACTAATCTTCTGGGAGCCCAATATAATAAACCCCTATTGTTACCTGATATTTACATATCCCAGGTTCAGAAAGCTTGCACATCTCGAACCGGATGAAATGGCATTTAGCCGAAAATTTATAACTAACAAGCTCGAAAACAATGGTTACAAGGATATTAAGGTAATGTATAAAGATTTTCTGTTACCGGTAATACCAGATATATTAATCAACCCGACAATAATAATTGGAGATTTCGCGGAAAAAATACCCGTACTGAACCGTTTAACTCAATCTCTGTTTATTTGTGCGGGCAAGGCATGAAACAATCAGGGCTGTTCTTTAAATTATGATTAGGTTATGCATATTAATAAAACTACGTCATTGCGAGGGCGTTTTTACGACCGAAGCAATCCCATTCATCATAAAGGAGATTGCTTCGAGCAAAAGGCTCTCGCAATGACGTTCCGATTAGGCATCCTATTTTGACTGAACAACCCTGATGAAACAATGCTCTATTACAATTGTGAAATACTAGGTCTTGAAGTAAATTATAAAGTTTAAGCAATGAGAAAAATATTTTCTGATAGTATTGAAAAAGCAGCTCTCCGGGATGAAAAAATTATTTTCATTTCAGGGGATTTAGGATTTAATGCATTTGAAAATTTGCAGCAATCCATTGGAGATCGATTTATCAATGCCGGAGTTGCGGAACAGAACATGGTAGGAATAGCTGCGGGCTTGGCTTATAAGGGGTATAAAGTTTTTTGTTATAGCATCGCTCCATTTATTGTGTATCGGTGTTTGGAGCAAACGCGTAATGATGTTTGTTTTCATAATTTGCCCGTATTTATTGTTGGGAATGGTGGTGGCTATGGTTATGGTATCATGGGTTCTACACATCATGCCCTTAGTGATATTGCATGCCTGGCAGGTTTACCTAATATGAAATGCTGGATTCCGGCTTTTTCTGAAGATTTAAATCCCATGATTTCCGATATCCTTAAAGCAAATGGTCCTGCATATCTTCGACTGGGATTGGGAGTTCCTGAACCCGGTAAGCAAAATGCATGTTCTGGTTTTAATCATGCCATTAAAGTCGACAATCCAAAAATTACTATTGTTGCGATGGGACCTGTGGTTCAAAATGCATTAAATGCAATTTCAACTGATAAATTAAAAAACAATTGCGATTTATTCACAGCAATTTCTTTACCCTTTAATGAATTACCTGTTCAACTTTGTGATAGCATCAGCAAAAGTGGAAACCTGTTAGTAATAGAGGAACATATTGAAACAGGTGGACTTGCACAACAGCTCAGCGTGAAATTGATGCAACAGAATATTCGCCTGAAAAATTTCAAATCATTAACTGCGCTAAATTATCCTGAAGGATTATACGGCAGCCAAAAATATCACCAAAATCAATGTGGACTGGATGAAAAAGCTATTGAATCATTGCTATCCCAGTGGATTTAATTCAAAGCATGTCCCTATTTATCTATAACAGGTAATAAAGAACCGGTAAAAATGCGAGCTTTCTTAGAGTTTATCTTTTTTAAGTAGAAGAAAATATAAAAAGATAAAAGAAGGAAATAGCTGAAACAATAGCCTGTGTACTGAAGTAGAAAGATAGAAATAGATGTCCAATGGGGCTATAATTTGAATAAAGAAAAACCCGGTTAGCATTAAAAAAAGTAAAACAAAATTTGAAATAACGCTTACTTTGTATTCTTTGAGTCGAATTCCTTTATAAATTATTCCAAAAAGAAATAACCACCAGGGATTAAAAGCCCATTTCCCAAATACTCTGAATTGCTCTTCAAACCAGTTAAATGCAATTACGTACCTGGAATAATCCATGAGTTTAACCAACGTTATTGCACCTTGTGGTTCTAATATCCTATTAGGAGGTGCTATAAAAATTTTAAAATAGGCGACAAGTAATAAAATAGGAATCATTCCCAAAAGGAAATATTTGAATTCTCTGAATAGTAGTTTGCGATGGGTCTTAAAAAATAATAATATTATCTGAGAAGAAAATAAACATACAATAAAAAGCAATCCTTCACTTTTACTCCAGGCTGCCAATCCCGTAGTTATTCCCGCGGCTATCATTAAACGTGGTTTTAATGATCCTCCCTGGCGTGCAAAAGTCAACAATACAATTGTTGCAAGATAGAAAAAGCCTACTGTATTATCAGCATATTGCGAATCACCCATTATCATAAAAAATGGCGTGCACAATAAAATTAAGCCCGCAATAAGCCCTTCCATTTTATTTTTAAAAAAACAAATTGAGGCGGATAAAAGGCCGATTGTGCAGAATGTGAAAATAAAAGATGAAACAACAGGAACCCAAATGCTTTCATTTTGCATCAATATCCAGCATTGTGCAATAAAACCTTTTTGCAACAAGGGGTGATCAGGAGCGAAATCCAATGGATTCATTTGATGGATTAATGCCGGCCACCCATGTGGTGAGTTACTGATAAATTTGGCATTCAAATTCCAACACGACCACGCATCCCACAAACCATGAGGGTTTTGGATACTGTCAAAAAAATAAACCCCGACATCCAATAACCAGGAATAAAAATATATTCCCATGGCCAAAAGTAAAATTGAATTTTTTGTTAGTCCGTTCAGATACCCGGATAAACCAGGTTTGGAAGATTTTTCAATATCAAACCATTGAAACTGATAAAAAGGATTATTAGAATTTTTAACTTTTAAAAACAAAAAAATCACCAATCCTACTTCAATAAATAAAATTGATAAAGAAGAAAAACCTAATAAATTAAAAAGAATAAAAATTACAGATGAAAAACCAACACCTATTGGGAAAGAAAGATTAAGAAGAAATCTGAAATTAATTGCTCCTTTTTTTTTATTTGCAGGGGTATAGCGATGAATCGCCCCAGTTTCCTTAAAAACTAAAAGACATGAAAAAAAACCTAATAAAAGAGCTACTAAAAGCTGAAAAAAAAGTATCATTTGGCAAGTACAATTAAACCATTATTAAAATCTTTTACCACATGCCAACCATTTTGTAGATGAATATTTGTAGCTGGATCAATATGAATTGAGGTGTAAAGATTATAAAGAATGGTATCGCAAACTACATTATTTCTTAAAATTAAGTTGGGAGCTAAATAATATTGTGAGAGAGCGAAATTACCTTCACTATCACCAAAACTAGCATTTGCTTCGCCAACATAATTTAAACGGGTGGGACTGGTAAACATCTTTTTAATTTCTACAAAACGTTTTCCGTATTGAGAAACTATATCATTCCCATAATTTTGTTTCGTAAACTGAATCGGGCTTAAAAATTTTTCCTGATACGCCAAAAAAGTATTCCATTGCTGCCATGCCATTATCAATAGAAGCATTACACAAAGCACCCTTTTCGTGATTATTGAAAAAATCGGCATAAACCCCATAATACAAATTGGTAGATTAGTATCTTAGAATAAATTGTAAATATACAATTCTCTTACATTCAAATATAGTATTATATAAAAAAGTCTCGCCGTTAAGTTTTATAAATCCTAATTGAGATATAAAAACGGTTCTTAAAAATAAATTTCCATAAAAAAAACAGGCACTTACTTACGTGCTTTCAGGACTTCTACAAACTTACATGCTTTGCAGCACAACCTTACTTAGCTTTAGAACAATTTCTTCAATTATAATGGCACAAAATATAATGATTCTAATATAAATGATATCAGGTTTCTTAGTCAATGTAATGATTTTAAGCCCTTAATATAAACCATTGATAATATTTAATTCATGTATGGAGTTCAAGTAAAAAATTCATAATATTGTCAAGTCAAGTTTGTTTTGTCGCATTGTTGGTCATTCCGAACTTGTTTCGGAATCTTATGGATGCTGAAACAAGTTCAGCATGACTTTAGGATATTTCACGATTGACATGACACTATTAATCAATTTATATAGTAACTAAAGTTTCGGTGCAAATTAATAATCCACTATAACGCTGTCCCTATCTG
>JAVHPR010000365.1:0-9191 GCA_036170695.1 Bacteroidia bacterium | reverse complement strand
TGCCTCAAATTTAATACTTTATTTTTCTTTAGGTACAATTACGGACATTCAATTTGTAGTTTTAGAAAATCAGAGAGTAAAGGGCTGATTCGTAATTCGTAGTATATTTGTATTCCTTTTTTAAGGCCTGTGACAAAAGAAGATATTTTACGCAAATATAGTGATTCAAAAAACAATTCATTATTAATTGATGAATTGAAAGGGAGTGCTGCGCGCATTCGTTTAAAAGGAATCATCGGCTCAGGAGCTTCGTTTATTGCCTCAGCTGCCTACCAAAACACCTACAAAACACATTTACTGATACTTGCTGATAAGGAAGAAGCTGCCTATTTTCTGAATGATTTAGAAAATTTATTGGGCGGGGAAAATGTATTGTTTTTCCCGGCATCCTATCGTATGCCATATCAGCATGAGGATATAGACAATTCAAATATTTTATTGCGTGCTGAAGTATTAAACAAAATCAACACCGGCAAAAAACACATTTGTATTGTTACTTATCCTGAAGCACTCACTGAAAAGGTAGTTACAAAAACACAGCTCAGCAAAAACACACTTGAATTAAAACAAGGCGAAAAAATTTCCATTGATTTTATTTCTGAAGTTCTATTGGAATACGATTTTGCCCGTGTTGATTATGTTATAGAGCCCGGACAATTTTCCATCCGTGGTGGAATTGTTGATATATTTTCATTTGCCAATGAAAACCCGTATCGTATTGAATTTTTAGGAAACGAGGTTGATTCCATCCGTAGCTTCGATTCTGTTTCACAGCTGTCCCTGCAAAAACTGACCTATTGTACTATTATTCCAAATATACAAACAAGGCTATTGCAGGAAAGCCGTCAAACATTTTTTGAGTTTATTCCTGAGAATTCAGTGGTATGGTTCAAACATTTTCAACTAACAATTGACAGGATCGAAAAAGCATTTGAGCTTGCCGAAAACTCCTACAGAAAGCTTGATTCAGTGATTGAACAGCTTGCACCTGATGAGTTGTATATCGATAAAGATACATTCACAAAACAAGTTTTAGGATTTCCATTGATAGAGTTTGGAAATCATTTTTCATTAACGTCAACACAGACTATAACCTACGACTTTTCACCTCAGCCCAGCTTCAACAAGAATTTTAGTTTTCTTAATGATAACTTCAAAAGCAATATCCGTAATAAATTTGCGAACGTTATTTTTTCGGACACCCCAAAACAGATTGAGCGTTTATACAAAATTTTTGAAGACATTTCTCCTAAAAAGGAAAATGAATCAGAAACGTTCACTCCTATTTTGCTCTCTATTCATGAAGGTTTCATTGATAATGAGTTAAAACTTGCCTGTTATACCGACCACCAGATTTTTGACCGTTACCACCGCTTCCGCTTAAAAAACAGTTTTAATAAAAAGAGTGAAGCGCTGACACTCAAGGAACTGAAAGGATTGAATCCGGGAGACTATATCACCCATATCGACTATGGAATAGGACGTTATGGCGGATTGGAAATTATTGAAGTGAATGGTAAAACACAGGAAACAATCCGTTTGGTTTATAAAGATTATGATATTGTAAATATCAGTATTCACTCTTTACACCGCATTGCTAAATACTCAGGGAAAGAAGGTGCAGAGCCTAAAGTAAATAAGCTGGGTACTAATACATGGGCAACGCTAAAACAAAAAACAAAGAAAAAAGTAAAAGAGATAGCCTATGATTTAATCCAGTTATACGCCAAACGAAAAACATTGAAAGGCTTTCAGTTCAGTCCTGATAATTATATGCAAAATGAACTGGAAGCCTCCTTCATTTATGAAGACACACCCGATCAAATAAAATCAACAGCGGATTTTAAAAAAGACATGGAAAGTGAATCACCCATGGACAGGCTTATTTGTGGTGATGTAGGTTTCGGAAAAACCGAAATAGCTGTTCGGGCAGCATTTAAAGCGGTTTGCGACAGTAAACAAGTGGCTATACTGGTTCCCACTACCATTCTTGCTTTGCAGCATTATAAAACTTTTAAAGACCGCTTAAAAGATTTTCCCTGTAAGGTTGATTATATCAATCGTTTTAAAACAGCCAAAGAACAAAAACAAACTCTGGAAAAGCTGGAAAAAGGTGAAATAGATATTTTGATTGGAACACACGGACTTGTTGGAAAAAATGTAAAGTTTAAGGACTTAGGTTTGATGATTGTTGATGAAGAACAAAAATTTGGCGTTGGTGTGAAGGATAAATTAAAAACATTTAAAACAAATTTAGATACGCTTACACTTACGGCAACACCTATTCCACGCACCCTGCAATTTTCCATGATGGGGGCACGTGATTTATCTGTTATCAATACACCACCACCTAACCGCTATCCGGTACAAACAGAATTGCATACGTTTAACGAAGAAATTATCCGTGACGCGGTGATGTTTGAAATATCGCGTGGAGGACAGGTATTTTTTGTACACAACAGGGTACAGAACATTATGGAAATTGCCGGTATGGTTCAACGTCTTTGTCCGGATGCGAAAGTGGCTATTGGCCATGGACAGATGGATGGCGACAAACTGGAACAGGTGATGCTTGATTTTGTGGAAGGAGAATCCGATGTATTGGTTGCCACCACAATTATTGAATCGGGGCTGGATATTTCCAATGCAAATACTATTATCATCAACCAGGCGCACATGTTTGGTTTGAGCGATTTACATCAGATGAGAGGCCGTGTCGGGCGTTCCAACAAAAAAGCATTTTGTTATTTGCTCACAACACCTGTTTCATTACTTACCAATGAAGCGCGAAAACGTTTGAAGGCAATTGAAGAATTTTCAGACCTTGGTAGTGGCTTCAACATTGCAATGCGCGACCTTGACATACGCGGTGCCGGAAATTTATTAGGAGGAGAGCAAAGCGGATTCATCAATGAAATTGGTTTTGAGATGTATCAGAAAATATTGAATGAAGCCATACTGGAACTACGCATAGAGCATGAAGAGCTCAGAACAACAGAAGTAGGCGGCTCACATAAATTCACCGGCACAACCCATACAACATTTATTAATGATTGTAATATCGATACCGATATGGAAATTTTAATTCCGGATGATTATGTAAATAATATCGCAGAGCGATTGACCCTATATCGGGAACTGGATGATGCTAAAGATGAATCTGAATTACGCTCTTTTGAAACCAACCTGCTTGATCGTTTTGGGCCTGTGCCTGAACAAACAATGGAATTAATCCACACTATCCGCTTGCGTTGGCTGGCGATGGCAATTGGTTTTGAAAAATTGTTGCTAAAGAACAACCGACTTACCGGTTACTTCATTCAAAATCAAAAATCACCTTTTTATCAAAGTGAAACCTTTACCCAAGTCCTTAAATTTGTGCAGATGAATGCCCGCCTCTGTAAAATGAAAGAAAGCAATGGAAAGCTGACACTTTCATTTGAAAACATTAAATCTATTGACGATGCCATTATCGCTTTAAAGCCGGTGATAAGTGTGAATCAAGGGTAGATGCTGATATTATTTGCGGAGGTCATGCTGAGCCTGTCGAAGTATGTGGGTAAGCAATCGCTCGCCTTTCGACAGGCTCAGGGTGTAAACGCAATTAGAGTATAATAACTGAAGTTTCTGAGTTTATATAAATATCGAATAACATAGTTAAATACATCATGAATCCATATACATAGACAGAATTATGATTCAAAAATCTGTGTATTTTTCTTTTTTCTTGAAAAAAAAGAAACAAAAATTCAAGAACAAACGATTCCTTCCCACAGCCGACACGACATCGCGTTTGTTCATTCCTCACGCGCGGTTACATAAATTTATTTTTTGCACATAATTTAAAATACAATCTTGCTCTGAATTACCCAAACAGTAGCCCAAACACTTCTTCAATTTTACCTACCATCGTAATTTTTATGTGGTAATTTTTTAGGTCGAGTCCTTTTTTGTTGTATTTGGAAATAAAGATATGTTCGAAGCCTAATTTCTCCGCCTCCGATATACGCTGATCAACACGGTTTACAGGGCGTATCTCACCGCTCAGTCCTACTTCACCTGCGAAACAAGTTTTGGGTGAGATAGGCATATCTTCATTACTGGAAAGCACAGCACATACCAATGCCAGATCAATTCCGGGATCTTCAACCTTTATTCCGCCGGCAATATTTAAAAACACATCTTTGATTCCTAAGCGGAATCCACAACGTTTTTCAAGAACAGCAAGCAACATAGCCAATCGTCTCAAATCAAAACCGGTGGAGGAACGCTGTGGCGTACCGTATGCAGCACTACTCACCAGAGCCTGTGTTTCAATCAGCATAGGCCGCAAACCTTCCATGGTGGCAGCAATAGCCACACCACTTACTAATTCTTCCCGCGCTGTAATTAATATTTCAGAAGGGTTGGTTACTTCGCGTAAACCGCTGCCCTGCATCTCGTAGATGCCTAATTCATTGGTAGAACCGAAACGATTTTTAGTAGTACGTAATAAACGATAAACATGATTTCTGTCGCCTTCAAATTGCAGAACAGTATCCACCATGTGTTCCAGAACCTTTGGTCCTGCAAGGCTTCCATCCTTAGTAATGTGCCCAATCAAAAAAACAGCTGTCCCGCTTTCCTTTGCATACCGCATCAGCTCCGACGTACATTCACGAATCTGGGAAACACTGCCGGGAGATGATTCGATGTGCGCAGAATACAAGGTTTGAATGGAATCAACAATAAGTAAATTTGGTTCAAGCACTTCAATTTGCTTAAAAATATTTTGAGTGGAAGTCTCTGTTAAAATATAACATTTAGGATTATTCATTCCGATACGTTCGGCACGCATACGAATTTGCTGTTCGCTCTCTTCGCCCGACACATAAAGCACTTTCAGGTTTTTCATATTGAGTGCTACCTGTAACATCAACGTTGATTTCCCAATACCCGGTTCTCCTCCGAATAAAACTAAGGAACCGGGAACCAAGCCTCCACCAAGCACTCTGGAAAGTTCTTTGTCATATACAGGAATGCGATGTTGTTCCGACAAACTGATTTCGCTTACCAATTGCGGCTTTGAAGCCCGTTGTGTGCCGGTGCTGATTATGCCGGGAGTTTTTGCATCATCACCTTTTGAAACAATTTCTTCAACATATGTATTCCATTCGTTACAGGAGGGGCAACGACCAATCCATCTTGCAGATTGCGCTCCGCAGTTCTGACAGAAATAGGTTGATTTTGTTTTTGCCATGAGTATTAAATAACCTCTCCCCTTTATCCCCTCTCCAAAGGAGAGGGGGAGATAGGTGAACTATTTTTTTTTAAAATTGCCGGCGCTAAATTGATTAATTATTTTTTAATTGCCTACTGAATAATTGCCTATTGCAAAATTGCCTATTGCTAATTATTTTTCACCACCGTGTATTCGAATAAAAAAACTTAATCGTTGTATTTACATTGGGGCGTGTATAAGTTATACCTGCATCGAGATTAAACAAAATTTTATCAAGCCGCCTGAAAAATTTTTTAATATTAGTTAATGGTACCCCTTTAGGTTCCTTTTTCAGATCGGAGATTGAATAATTGAGAAAGTCCTCCCAATGACTCGCGATAATATGTTTTGGTTTTAAATAACCAATAAGATCCTGAGGGTAGTTTTTTACGTTACTAAATGAAGCAACACATATCGCCGCAATATCAACAGGGTGTTGATTCAAAATTGATTGAACAGGAATACCGTATGGTAATCCACATGCCGAAGAGTTTACATACGCTCTGAAATTGATACTGCCATCATCGTTCAAAAAATCAATTAAATAGCAAAGTGTTTGCCCTGAAGAATATTGTCTCCAGTATTTATGACGGATTATTTTTTTTTCATTTTTTTGAGTTACTAAATTGAAATTGACTCCCGCCAACCTTAAATGTGGAGCATGCTCATCAAGGATAGGTAACACTCTTATTTTATTATTCACATAAATCCATTTTCCTTCAACAGATGGTGAAGATGCAAAAGATTCAACCTGTTTAACTATATTTTTATCCGGAATTTTTTCCCCGGCTAAATAATATTGTACGGTGGTGCTGCTGATAATTTTTACTGTGTCCAGATTAAAACGGCTACTCTCAAAAAGATAAGGGACATCCCCATAATGGTCAACGTGACCGTGTGAAATCAAAAGAGTTTTAATTAATCCTGAACGATCTGTTGAATCCCCGACAACATGAATAAAAACAGAATCAATCACCCTTTTTACATCATTGACGATCGTTGATTTATTTGTTAAAGAGCCCGAAAAAAAGCTGGACTTATTATGATTGGAAAAATAGGGATCAATCAGCACTACATTATTTCCCTTCCGGATGAAAAAGCCGCTACATCCTATATAATGGATGGAAATGCTATCATTAACATGCGTAGAAAGTTTATAAATGGTATCTTTATTTAGGATTGCCTGCGATAATACAATACTACTGTTTCCCAGACATAAAAATAAAAGTAGAATGTATATATTAAAAAAACGTTTCATTTTAAAACTTTTGCACCAATCTGTTCAATTTTTTAGCATACCTTTTTCAAAAGTAAGTATTCTAAATGAGCAAATGTCGGAAAGCTAACAAAAAAACTATCACACGATGTGTTTGGCAGTCAATGATCATTAAAGCAGAGGAAATCTGGATAAGAAAAAAACGTGAAACTCGTATTTTAATTTGACGGTTGGCATTGGAACCATCTCGGAAAAACACAGGCAAGAATTTAACAATTCATCAGTTCCAATTTTGTAAGTTCCAATATCCCACTTTATCTGCGAATTGCGAGAATTCACAAAAAAACATTGATAGTTTGTTGATGTTCAACCAATTGATTGTATCTTTGCTCCTCCATTCCTTTGAAAGGAGTAGAACAAAACAATGAAATTAAAAATAATCATTGCTGATGATCATGCAATCCTTAGAAAAGGATTGAAACAAATTATTCTGGAAGAATTTACAAATGCTCAAATCCGCGAAGCTTCAACTACAGAAGATGCATTAAAAAATATAAGGAAAGAAAAATTTGATTTAGCCATCAGCGATATTTCTATGCCCGGGCGTTCTGGAATTGATTTGCTCAAACAGATTCGCGAAGAATTCCCCCTTCTTCCTGTTCTGATTTTGAGCATGTTTCCCGAAGAGCAGTATGCTGTACGTGCTTTAAAAGCAGGTGCCTCCGGCTATGTCACCAAAGATAGCTCTTCTGAGGAATTGGTGAATGCTATCAAAAAAGTACTACGCGGAAAAAAATACATTTCTCCCTCCCTTGCCGATTTGCTTGCCGATAACATTTTAACTGATAACCAATCGTTACCCCATCAATTGCTATCCGACAGGGAGTTTGAAGTACTCAAGCTTATCGCCTCAGGAAAAAGTATTTCTGAAATTTCCAAAACCCTTTCACTCAGTGTAAATACCATCAGCACCTACCGATCACGCATTTTTGAAAAAATGAAAGTGCGGACCAATGCCGATCTCATTCATTATGCCATTGAACAGAAATTAGTATATTAACTAATGTAGAGTTAATTATAAAAACACGCAATGTCACATCGAGATTTGACCAAACCTCCTTTTTATAATGAAAAAGATTCTACCACATGGTCGGAATTACATACTATACGTCAAAACAAATTTAAATAACACTGATGTGAATTTCCATTTAGCTCTATTCTCCTTTGGTGAATGGTGTATACGTGGTCAAACAACTGGATTGTTACCTATAAATGAATAGTCTAGCCTACCCTGTTTGTAGTTATTTAACTACAACACTTTCACTGTTTCCGTTAAATCCCGTTCAAAAAATTCTGTGTTTCTTCGTACCCGATTATTATTACGCAGAACTATTAATGCTGCATTTAGTAAAAAAAGAGTCCATGGCAAATTTTTTAATTTCTCTTAAACATCCAATTGAAAGGAAAGGGATGAGGTATATTATTGAGGGGGCATTCAGGAACTCGAAAGTGCAGGAAGCCAACATCCCTAATGCAATACTTAAGTTATTAAAAAAAAATAAAGTTGATTTATTCATTTGTGACATTTTCCAGGGAGAAGATTTGAGAATAGAATGGATTCAACAATTAGGTGCAAATTTTCCGGCATTACCCATATTAATTTTTAGTGGTCATTCCGAAGAAATATATGGCGTACGCTTGATAAAAGCTGGTGCCAGTGGATGTATTTCTAATGATTGCGAACCTGAAGTGCTGATAAAAGCAATAAAAACATTATTAGATGGGAATAAATACATTACCCCATCAATAGCTGAATTGATGGCCGACCACCTGATCCGCAAAAACAAACTGCATCACGAATTGCTTTCTGCCAGGGAATTTGAAGTATTTATTCATATTGCCAGGGGGAAAAAATATGCTGAAATAGCAGAAAGTCTATTTGTAAGCCCCAATACAGTCAGCACGTACCGTTCACGGATTATGGAAAAAATGAATTTTAAAACTAATTATGATCTGATAAATTATTCAATGATCAACAAATTAGTGTGAGTCTTTCGGAACCAACCTTTGTAGCTATTTTAACTACACGCCTTTTCCACTTTTATTTACAATAATATCGCAGATGTTATAATTACTTTGCATAGAAATGTTTAATGACGTTCAGAAAAATTTCTCTAACCCGTTTAAAACAAAATTCGCTACAATTAAGCAATCTTGAAAAAAAACAATAAATATGTATTTATCATAGATGATTTTTTTGTATCAGCCAATCGTCTGTTCAACTCCTTAGGTCAAAACGCCCAAATTCTTATCGTAGGATTTTCAAGAAACGGTAAAGGTGCTTTGCTGGAAATGGATAAAAACCCTCCTGACATGGTAATTCTGGACTTACAGTTACCGGATATGGATGGTTTAGATTTAATACGTAAAATAAAAGAACGATACATAAGCACCACAATTATTGTACTCAACGATACTACGGCGGACGATAGCAGAGGTGAATGCGAAAAATTGGGAGTTGATGGTTTTTTTGATAAGACCACAGAGTTTGATAAAGCGATTGAAAAAGTAAATTTGCTGATCAATGAGAAATCCAAATGAATAAGCCCGAGGGTATATGACAAATTCCACTACTTTCATACATTAAGAAGCCTTCGCAAATATTTCGACAGGCTCAATATGACCAGCGCGCGGTCAATGTCATTAAGTTAAGGG
>JAVHPR010000364.1:0-9298 GCA_036170695.1 Bacteroidia bacterium | reverse complement strand
ATAAGGAGCTAAGATACTATTTTTTTACATGTCTAAAGCAGATAAGCAATAAAAATAAAATAGCAGGCCTGCTTCCGCAATTGGGTTTTATATTAATAAATGAAGACAGCATAATTAATACAAAAAGTTATAAAGATCTGGCAAGAAAAAACAGTGTTGAAAAAACACCAAATGATATTTTAGCTAAAGGATATGCCTATCCTGCGAATTTCGGTTTGCTTTTTACAAATGCAAACTATCCTGACATTATGATTGAGGCCTATGGTGAGTATGAGTTAAATAATGAAACAAGAAATGATTTTAAATACAATAATGCGATGTTAAGTAATTTAAATTATAATATGACTATCGTTGGTTATAATCCCAAAAAGAAAAAAGTTTTTGTTTTTAAAACCAAATATAAACATCCTGATTTCGTTAAACTAAAAGCCTCAAAAACTTCTCCTTGGGGATATGAAATAGATGAAGATCTGTCAAAGAAAGAAAATGATTGTTTAATAGAATCGTTCAAACTAATTGACATTGAATTACCGGAACAAATTGAAAAGACAGTAAAATTCTATTCAAAATAAGAAAACCCGAATTCAGGACGTTTTCATAGTTTAACTATATCGAATCTCCCTATGGGCTAAAATTAGCGAAATGCCATGACAGATAAGCCACGGTGCATGCCCGGCAATAATGGTCTTGATTTAATAGTAAGAAGAGGCAGCAATGTAGATTTCATAAAAGTAATTAAGGAATAATATATAATAAGGGACAATAAAAAACCGTATTTTTAAATATTCCTTAACCCTGATTATGCTAAAAAAAATAATAACACTTATACTTATCACATTAGGTTTAAACCTGTGTGCTCAAATATATCCAAGTGTTGTTACCACCACACTGCTGCCACCATATACTATTTTTTTAGATGAATATGCCAATCCATTAACCCCCAAAATAAAGGCTACCATTGTATTTACTGATTTTACTGAATCCAGCTGGGATGTTTACCTGAAACTGAAAATTACCGGACCAAATTTTACTGTTGAATCCAAGCCGGGCATTAAGCCTCCTCAGGCAGTTAATGTAGTGCCTGGTGTGCCATTTGAAATAAGCGGTGCCGATTTGGATTGGTACTTTAATAACAATAATTTAATTTTTTCGGGAATCAGCCGTACTCAGTTTGAAGCCAATAATAACCGGCTGCCCGAAGGCTTTTATACCTTTTGTTTTGAGGTATTGGATTATGTAACCAACAAAAAAATATCACTGCCTACCTGCGCTTCAGCCTATTTAAGTTTAAACGATCCGCCGATAGTTATTGCCCCAATCTGCGGCAATGCTATAGAAAATTTAACAATGCAAAATATTTTATTTCAATGGCAGATTGCAAATACCAACGGAAACTTAAATGTAAGTTCGTTAAATTATCAAATTGATCTTTATGAAGTAAATAGCGGGTATTCAAATCCGCAAAGCGCTATCATGAATAACCAGGCATTACCAATCTGGCAGTCGCAACCGATTTCGCAAAACAATTACCTGTATGGGCCTGCCGAGCCTCCATTAGAAAAAGGGAAGCGCTATGTATTCACGGTTAAGGCTCTTGAACAGGGTAAGAGTCAAATAAAAAACAATGGTTTTAGCCAGGCTTGCTGGTTTCATTATGGTTATCCCGAAGGAGGAACAATTAATTTAATTGCTTTACCAAATAATCATCAGTTTGGTTTAACGGATAACGGTTATTTTACCTGGAACAGGCCGGATAATGTTATCAATAGCAGCCAAATGGTAGCTTATCAATTTCAGATCACTCCATTGTTAGAAGGACAGGATGAACAAACTGCTATCTTAAATAATCCACCATTTTTTGATTCATATCTTTCGCCAAGTACAAGCGATCCTAAAAACTTCGCTTTACCAACCGAAGATATGATGCGTATGGAGCGTATGAAACCTTATGTATGGCAGGTAAAAGGGATTAGCGGACAACAGGAAATAGCACAAAGCCCGATATTTAAATTTACCGGCCCACCTATTATTGAGAAATTTTTTGCCGGAGGATTCGAAGTGTCCGTTACTAATTTAACCTCCTTCGATAGCATATCTCATAAAATGAGCGGTAAAGGAAAAGTTATATTAAATAACCTCGGACAGGCTCCCGAGTTTAGTTTTAATGATATTACTTTAAACCCTATTGGCAATAATACTTGGACAATGATAAGCGGGTTAATTAAAGATAAAATAATTGTTAACTCATATACTTTAGTGCCCGACAGCGTTTTGGCAAATAAAAATGCTGAATATATGGTTGATAGTATAATGATCAATCCTGATAATTTATTTCTTGGAGGTTTTGTCACTTGTAAATTTCCGCTGGGAGTTACAGGAAACAATATTCCTTATGTTAATGCTAAAAGACAGAATTTAATTTTAGATAACGAGTTTAAATTATACAGCCAGAATTACAATACATTACAACAAAACTATCTTCTCAATTTACTTGAACCCGGTGGATTTATTATGCATTTAGATAATAGTTCCCAGGTTTATGTAAATGGAAGTAAATATAATTTAAAGTTTAACGGTTTTATTGAATTACCTCCAAGTGTTAAAGACGGGATAAATACTACAGTTAAAGTACCATTTAACGATGCAGGACAATTGCATTTTATCAGGCAGACCGGTGCAATAAATGCGGAAGGGATAAGATTGGTTAACAATACCAGTATGGATTTAAAGCCCTTAGATTATGTTTTTGATTTTTCTGAAAAAATTTCGGAAGGTGATTTTGCAGCCGATTCTACCTGGAAAGGTTTTTATATGTCAAAGGCAGCTTTAATTATCCCTATGAATGCCGAAGGGACAGGTCAAATTAGTGCAAGCAGTACTTTGAACGAAGCTGTTATTAATTTAAAAGGCGATAGTAGTATGATGTTTGTAAACCAAAACGGTTTAACATTTAATTCTACAGTTGCTTATAACCCAATTGCTGACACGCTTAAATTTAACACCTTTCCTACTGTTAATAATCAATTTAAAATTTCCATTACCGATAACTTCGTTAATTTATCGCATTTAACCGGTAAAATTCAAGTGCCTGTTTTAGATACAGCCGGAGCTTTTCCATACTTCATAAAATTAGATGAGTTTGGATTTGGAAATGGTTATTTGATTAATGCGTTAAACAATTATTCATTTGTATTTAATGCAGGAGGCAGCGAAGAACAAAAAATAAATATCACCTTAACAAAAGCTTTGTTTAAAAATAATAACAGGTTGGAAATGGATATGAATTTAACCTGGCCGCATTTTAGTCTTTCATTAATTCAGTTACAAAAATTTTGTGCCTGGGGTAATGGCAACATTGGTTTTGAAATTAAAAATGGAATATTGCCACTTACTTATCAGGCCGCAGCAACTGCTAGCGGATACGAAATTCAGGTGGATAGAATAGGTTGTGGAAGAATGGCAAACCTATATTCTTTCGGCGTATCCTCTCGCATTATAATGGCCGATGATATTGCAGGAGAAGATGGCGCCCCCATAGTTAATTTCTACAGCATGTATAAAAACCCATTATTATCGGGCGATTATACCGATTTGTCATTTTCAATGGGCAGCGATTCTGTAATTCTTGATTCAAATGGAGTTAATACAAATGTCGCGGATAACCTAAATACTAGCATCGCCGAAACGCTAAGCGAAATAGGAATTGGCACCTCAGGTGGAAACGGTGGAAACCTTTCAGGCAGCGGCAATGACCAGGGCAATGCCATCATACCAAATTCTGTTTATTTAGATATGCAGAAGATTGTGGTGATGGCCGAAACTTTTGTTCAGTTTATTGATTCTGTAAACCAAGCCAAAGCCCAGGATTATATTACTGTTGTAAAACAAATTTTAAATAGTGATGAGGTAAAAAAATTAGTTAATACAAGTCCCGATCAGCTTGTTAACGACTTAATACAAGAAGCGGCTGATGCTGTTGTAAAAAAAATTAACCAGCCTATTGTAAAAATCACCAGTAAGGCTACTGAAAAAATTCGCACGACTATAAATACAAGTGTAGTATTGCCTATAACTTCTAAAATTGATACACTTATAGGCAAAACTTTAGACAATATAAAAGAACAATTAGTAGAAGCAATAGACGATGATGCCATAAAGGTGATTGTTGCAGATGTGGTTAATTCAGTAAAGACTCAACTGTCAACTCAAATAAGAAATTCAATTAATACATCTGTAGAAACCAATATTACCTCAAAAATTACAGGTTTTATAGAAGTTGGTGTTAGCGGAAAAATTACAGGTTTTGTTAGAAAAGAAGTAAAAACAATTGCAGAAAACATTATTAATACTGGTATAGGGAGCAGTGTTAATCTAAATAATATAGCTCAAAATGCTGAAGTCCTTTTTCAAGATGTTGGAGATACAATTGCAGTCGCCATTCAATCCATTAATTTAAATACAATAAAAAGCACTGCTGAAAATGTTGCAAATGATATTGTAAAAGAAATTAATTTTGAAACAATAGGAGAAAATATTTTAAATGAATTAGCCACAAAAGGGTTAACCGCGGCTGTAACCGGCCTTATTCAAAATCAATTAGGAAACCTTGGCGGGGCAGGTGGCGGAATTGCTGACGCAATATTATCTTCTGTTCAATTTGATTTTAGTAATATGGGAGATAAAATAAAAAATGGACAAATTGACCAAATTATAAAATTTGACTTTACTAATATTTCCATAACTACAAAAGCCGCTGATGTAAAGGGTCAGTTAAAATTCACAAAAGATGACCCTGTTTATGGTGACTCTTTCCAAGCGATGGTTTATGTGAAAGTAAAGGTTCCGGATGAAAAAAAGCCGATAACCGGTAGTTTAAAATTTATTAACGGAAAAACCACTCAGGGAGATAAATATGCTTATTGGTTCTTTGGCGGTCAGTTAATGGGATTAAATCTAAAATTGGGCAGTATTCCTTTTACGATAGATGGATTTGATGGTATGGTTTATCATAAAATGAAGAAAATGGGAAATCCAGTTCCATTGCCGGATGCTTCTGTAAATTATGGCGTTCGTGCCGGGATGTTTTTATTTGATACCCCTTCTAGCGGTAAAGTAATAAAATTTGATGTTGCTTTAGGTGTCGAATTTAATGGTGGAAATTTTGCTATTCAGTTAGATGGAAATGCTGTTATTGGTAATTCCACCTCTTTTTCTGTAGCCAATGCAACAGGTTATTTAGGTTATTATAGTGTCGATAAACGTTTTCAAGGCGATTTTAGTGTAACCTTCAATACGGCACCTTTATTATGTGCCGGAGGGGCAATGGGGGTAAAAGTTGATGGAATCAATCATACATGGGAAGTTTATATCGGTAAAAAAGCCACTCCGATAGCAGCTAAATTATTATGTAAGGATAATTTAGCTTCAGGCGGCTATTTTGATATGAAAAATTCCGGAATAGATGCCGGGTTTTTCCTGAATGTTGATGTTAGCGCAGAAACGCCATGGATTGGAAGTGATGAATTCAAAGTGAAGGGCTGGGCAAATTTTGGGTTTGGAATAGATGCTTACACTAATATTTCATTTGAACCATCCTTTAAAATTAACGATGCATACATCAGTGCTTGGGCAAATGCAGGTATCGGTTTTGATTATCACACAAGTGTAACTGATGGCAGCGTTACAATAGCAGGTGTTTCTTTATCAGGAAGTTTATTATATAAAAACCACCAAAAGGCAGAGATACATGGACAAATGGATGGCTCCGTAACTATATTGAACCAGGATTTTGCCGTTGGCATGCAGGTGCATTATGATATTGATAATAAACAAAAAATTCCGGGCTAAATTATCCTAGCCCTGCCTTAAAGCATTCATGAAATTTTTAAGTCGTTGAAAATCATCAATAAAGTTCGATAAATCCAACCTGTAGGGTACAACGCTAAAACGCACGCCCAAAGCGGGTTTTAGCAAGAATAAAGAAGCAAAAAAGCCTCTCAGAAATGAGAGGCTTTTTTGCTTGGGTACGGTATATGGGTGCGGTATTTTTAGAAACCATTGATGGTGCCTCCACACAAATCATCAATTCTCAATATGCAGGAATTACAGTAGTGAGCGACGGTGCCAACTGGATAATTGTTGCAAAATTTTAGAAATTAGTTTTAAAGTAATTTATTACATTTGTACCATGATTACAACTGACCAATTAAAAGACCTTCGGGAGCGCACGGGTGCGTTAAGGGGGCATCTTTGACCTCGATCGTAAATTGCTAGAAATAGCCGAAGAAGAAGAAAAAGCACTTGCTCCCAACTTTTGGGACAACCCAAAAAAGGCGGAAGAGCTACTCAAACTGACTAAAATCAAAAAAGACTGGACTAGGTCGTATGCCGCTTTATCAAGCAGTATGGACGATCTTGCACTTTTGTATGATTTTTACAAAGAGGGAGAAGCCACCGAAAATGATGTAGAGCAACAATTTCAGGCTACTTTAACAATGCTTGAAGAAATTGAGTTCAAAAACATGCTGAGTGGAAAAGAGGATGTTTTAAGCTGTGTGATACAAATAAATTCGGGCGCTGGTGGAACTGAAAGCTGCGATTGGGCTGAAATGCTTATGCGCATGTATATGATGTGGGGAAATAAAAACGGATATAAAATAATAGAAACTGATCGTACTGATGGTGATGCTGCAGGAATAAAATCTGTTACACTGGAATTTGTTGGTGATTATGCTTTCGGTTATTTAAAGGGCGAAAATGGCGTACATCGCCTGGTCCGGATATCTCCGTTTGATGCAAATGCAAAGCGCCATACTTCTTTTGCATCTGTTTATGCCTATCCTTTAATTGATGATACTATTGAAATTGATGTAAATCCGGGAGATATTGAATTTGATACATTCCGCGCAGGTGGTGCGGGAGGACAAAATGTAAACAAGGTAGAAACAGCGGTACGACTGCACCACAAGCCTTCCGGAATCATAATAAAAAATCAGGAATCCCGTTCACAACTACAAAATAAAGAGAATGCTATTAAACTTTTAAAATCCCAATTATTTGAAATTGAATTACGTAAACAACGTGATGCCATTGATAAAATTGAGGGCAATAAAAAGAAAATTGAATGGGGGTCTCAAATCCGCAACTATGTTTTTCAGCCTTACAAATTGATTAAAGATATTCGTACAGGCTATGAAACCTCAAACATACAAGCTATTATGGATGGAGATTTGAATGGTTTTATAAAAGCATATTTGATGGAATACGGGAATTCCTAGCATCTGATCTTCAACAAAATTAATACAAGAAATGAACAATTGTATAATATGGTATTTCAAGTGGGTTGCACTATTGGGGATAGTTTAATTGGAACAGGAGCAGAGGAAATAGCCAGATTAATTTGTTTTATTTTTTAAATCCATTCTCCATAAGCAGGTGAAGAAAAGTTGTATAAGTATCTATTCCTTTCAGATAGTTTATCATTGGTAATCTTTCATTTATTCCATGAACTGTATTAAGTAATTCTTCGTTTAGTTCAATTGGCATTATTCCGAAAGTTGGAATTCCTTTCCTCCTGAAATAATTATTATCGCTGGATGCAGGAAATAATATAGGAATCACTTCGGAGCCGGAGTAATTTTCATGTATTGCTTTTTCCATAAGTTGGTAATAATTGTTTGGCTCACTTGGCTCTGCACCCGGCGATTCATCAATTACATCAATTTTGATTTTCGGATTAAGAATTTGAAAAATAACATTATTTAAAAAGTTCTTTCGGCTGGATGTTGGCAATAAACGGCAATCATAATAGGCAGCAACCTGGCAGGCTATTTTATTGGGCGGACAATAAGGATTTTGAATGCTTGTAAGTTGTGCTGTATTTGTAACCATTGAGAGTAACATTGGAGTTTGTTCAAGTATTGTTCTCCTGAAAGGTCTGATTACAATCCAGTTGATATGTTTCAAAATGAAACCTTGAAAGCCACCATTTAACTCTCCCACTTTCCTAAATGCTATCTTGGCTTCTTTACCAAATTCTATTTCCGATTTCCGTTGTTCAAAACGAGAAATGGCTTTAAACATTATTTTATTTACATTCTTTTTTGATGGTATTGCCGCATGTCCCTGTGACTTCATCTTTAAACTCAGCCGTATCCACAGACTTTTTTTCTCAGCAGTAGAAATAAAAAAGAGGAGTTGATCAGGTTTTGCAGGCAATACATTTCGTAAACCAACACCACCTTCACCAAATACAGTCACTGCATTTAATTCATTAAGATGCCTCTCAGTAATGATTTCAGCACCTTTGGCACCTCCGCTTTCTTCTCCCGACATAAAAAGCACTGTAACATTATAAGGCAAATCTTTGTTTCGTGCTTCTTTAAGCATGCCGTATGTAGCCATCAGTTGCATTGCTGCGATACCTTTCATATCAATTGCTCCTCGTCCCCAAATGGTATCTTTAATAATTGCTGCCGAAAAAGGCGGGTAGGACCATAACGAAGAATCTTCAGTCCCTACCACATCAATATGGTTGATAAAAAGCAAATTAGGCTTGTTAAGTGAAAGTGGATATAGTGAAGCTGCAAAATTGTATGAACTATCAGTTTGACTGAAAACATGCGTATAGAAACCCATGTCTTGCGTTTTTTTTATTAAAAATTCTCCAAGCTCCTTCTCTTGGCCTGAAACAGAAGGAATACTAATAATTTTAATAATTAATTGTTTAGAAAGTGCGCTATCGATTTCCCCGCCAGCAAAACAACTATTATCGAAAAGGAAAATTATGTAAAAACAAATGCTTAATACTTTAAGAAATTGTTTGACTTTTGGAAGAATTTTTACCTCATCAAAAATTCTTTTACATTTCAAATGATTTATTTTTAAGTGTTTTATACTTCTCATTTGCCTTTTGCAATTTATATTTCCTTTAAACATCGGGGGTTCGGGAACCCACATACGAAGCATCAGTTCTTAAAAAAACACAGTGAACTGATAAGGTGCAAAAATAATACAAATTAGCTTTTAAAAGGAGTTGTCTATGACTTTGCAGACACAAATTTATTCAATAAAAAAAAATGCTGGAATATCGGAAGGAATGCCATAGAATTTCAGGGGCACTTCAGTCAAAACCAAGAATGCCACTAATCGAAACGTCATTGCGAGAGCATTTTGCTCGAAGCAATCTCCTTATCCAGTGTGAGATTGCTTCGGTCGTAAAAAAACTCCCTCGCAAAGACGTAGGTAGTGTCATGTCAATCGTGAAATATCCTAAAGTCATGCTGAACTTGTTTCAGCA
>JAVHPR010000363.1:0-9305 GCA_036170695.1 Bacteroidia bacterium | reverse complement strand
GTTGATGATTTCTGTGATGTGGTTGTTCTTCGCCATAATGAAATTGGTGGTGCTTCAAGGGCATCGAAAGTATGCTCTGTACCTCTTATTAATGCAGGTGACGGCAAAGGCGGGCAACATCCTACACAAGCCCTGCTTGATTTATATACTATCCACAAAGAAACCAATAAGCTTGACGGATTGAAAGTTGCACTTGTAGGGAATCTGGCTGACGGACGCACGGTTCGTTCCTTATCCTACCTGTTGAGTAAATTTGAGAGAGTGAAATTGTATTTTGTTTCTCCGGACTCATTGAAGATGAAACAGGATATCCTTGATCATCTGGATGAGCATAAAACATGGTACACCGTTGAAACAGATCTTCATAAGGTATTGCCTGAAGTGGATGTTGTTTATACCACCCAGATTGAAAGAGATCGTTTTAAGGGCAATGATTCAGAATTTAATGCTTTGAAAAAGAATTATTTTATTGATAAGGATGCTGTAAAATTGATGCATAAAAAATCAATTATTTTAAGCCCTTTACCGAGATTTAATGAAATTTCAAGGGATATTGATGATGATCCCAGGGCAGCCTATTTTCGCCAGACACAAAGCGGCATGATTTTGCGCATGGCACTATTGGCCTGGGTTTTGGAATAAGGGTTACAAAAAACTCTCTATCGCCAGGCGGTAAGAATCCAAACCAAAACCAGAAATCGAGCCTTTGCATTTAGGTGCAATTAGTGAGTTATGACGAAAATCTTCGCGTGCATACACATTGGAAATATGCACCTCAATCACCGGTGTTTTTATGGCAGCAATTGCATCGCGTAAAGCTACAGATGTATGAGTGTAACCGCCTGCATTTAAAATAATTCCATCATAAGAAAAACCGGTTTCCTGAAGTTTATTAATTAGCTCACCTTCTATATTGCTTTGGTAATAGCTCAATTCAATTTGCGCAAATTTATTTTGCAAGGTATTAAAATACGATTCAAAAGTTTGATCACCATAAACAGCGGTTTCGCGGGTACCTAATAAATTAAGGTTGGGTCCGTTTATAATTATTAGTTTCATATCGCAAATGTAAGGATAAACCAAAATATGTATTTGTAAATTTGCAAAAGAAAATGAACTGGAAAATATATATTCAAGGTTATAAATCATTTTTGACAATGGAAAAATCATTGTCGAAAAACTCTATTGAAGCCTACCTGCATGATGTTGATAAAGTAGTGCAGTTTCTTGAATATAAAAAATATGAATTAGCCCCTAAAGACATCAACTTAAAGCATTTACAGGAATTTTTGAAGTGGATTAATGAATTAGGGATAAGTGCAAGTTCGCAAGCCAGGGTGATTAGTGGAATAAAAGGTTTTTATAAATATTTACTATTGGAAAATGTAATGAATAATGATCCAACAGCATTGCTTGAAGCACCAAAGTTGGGTCGTAAGTTGCCTGATATACTGAGTGTTAGTGATATTAACAAAATTATTGATGCAATAGATTTAAGTAAACCGGAAAGTCATCGAAATAAAGCGATGCTCGAAACACTTTACAGTTGCGGATTACGGGTAAGTGAATTGGTTGATTTGAAAATTTCCAACTTGTATTTTAATGATGGTTTCATAAAAGTAACAGGTAAAGGTGATAAAGAACGGATGGTGCCTATTGGTAGCATAGCGATGAAACAAATTAGTATTTACCAAAACGAGTTCCGCAGTCATGTTAAAGCAAAAAAAGAGTATGAAGATTTTCTCTTTTTAAACCGAAGGGGAGGCAAACTTTCGAGGGTCATGGTATTTTTAATTATTAAAGATTTGGCATTGAAAACAGGTTTGAAAAAACATATCAGCCCCCATACTTTTCGTCATTCTTTCGCAACACATCTAATAGAGGGAGGAGCTGATTTACGTGCCGTACAGGAAATGCTTGGTCATGAATCCATAACAACAACGGAGATTTATACTCATCTTGATAGAGATTTTCTGCGCCAGGCCATTATTCAGTTTCATCCTAGATCCTAAATAGATGTTTTGAGTATATTGTCAATGATAGCTGATGTTTTGGATGAGCAACAATATATTTCAAACGACTTTTTGAATAAGCATTATTGTAAAAATAATTAATAATTTACGAAAAAATCATTACCTTGCAGACATGTTATCAAGTACAGAAATAGAAACTAAATTACAACAAATTAAACCACTGCTTACTGATAAGTTTCACATAAGCAGCATCGGCTATTTTGGTTCATATGCGAGCGGGCAGCAAACCGACAACAGCGATTTGGATTTACTTGTTGAGTTTTCGGAGCCTGTTGGCTGGGAGTTTTTTACCTTAGAGCGCTTTTTAGAACAAACATTTGGAATCCGCGTTGATTTAGTAACACCAAGTGCTCTGAAAGAACGAATAAAAGAATCAATTCTTAATCAAGTCCGATACATTTGAAACCGAACGAACGCGACCCAATTCTTTATTTGGAAGACATAGTTCTTTCTATGAGGCGAGTTCAGGAATATATTGCTGAAATTGATTTCCAACGTTTTAAATGGGACTATAAGACTGTGGATGCTGTCGTTCGTAATTTTGAAATCATAGGTGAAGCCACTAAGAACCTCTCTCAAGAACTTAAAAGCATGTATCCTGAAGTGCCATGGGAAGAAATGTATCGTTTGAGAAATCGTATTACCCACGAATATTTTGGTATTGATTATGAAATAATTTGGGATATTTCAACTCGCCATTTGCCAAAGAATCAAATAGATTTAATTGAAATTCTAGAGTTGGAGCGATTGAAGCGAACAAAGTGACATTGATTTTAAACCAATCAGGTCATATTTAGCACATGCTTTGGAATTTAAATATTAAAGATTTTAGAAGAAATAAAAAATGACTAACGAAGAAAACATAAACGACGAATTAAATGAAGGAGGTGATGAATTGCATAATGTAATTCACGTTTCCGGGATGTATCAAAATTGGTTTTTGGATTACGCATCTTATGTGATACTTGAACGTGCCGTACCTTATGTAGAAGATGGTTTGAAACCTGTTCAGCGCAGGATTTTACATTCAATGAATGATTTGGATGACGGACGTTATAATAAAGTGGCTAACATTATTGGGCATACAATGAAATATCATCCTCATGGAGATATGTCAATTGGCGATGCTTTGGTGGCTTTGGGGCAAAAAGATTTATTGATCGATACACAAGGTAACTGGGGAAATGTATTGACAGGTGACAGGGCAGCAGCCCCACGATACATTGAAGCACGTCTTTCGAAATTTGCACAGGAAGTAGTTTTTAATCCTAAAACTACTGTCTGGCTGACTAGTTATGATGGACGGAATAAAGAACCCGAAACCTTACCTGTAAAATTCCCTTTACTGTTGGCTCAAGGTGTTGAAGGTATTGCTGTTGGTTTAGCTTGTAAAATGCTTCCACACAATTTCAATGAATTATGTGATGCTTCGGTTGCTGTTTTGCGTGGCAAAAAAACGGATATAATGCCTGATTTTGCTACAGCTGGTATGGCAGATTTTTCCAATTATAATGATGGTTTACGTGGTGGGAAAATCCGGGTACGCGCTAAAATTTCCCAGCCGGATAAAAAAACATTAATAATAAATGAAATTCCTTTTGGAACAACTACAGGTTCTTTGATTGATACCATTGTGGCAGCGAATGACAAAGGAAAAATTAAAATCCGTAAGGTAGAAGATAATACAGCCGAAAATGTTGAAATTGTTATTCATTTAGTTCCCGGAATTTCTCCTGATAAAACAATTGATGCTCTTTTCGCATTTACCGATTGTGAACTTTCCATATCTCCAAATGCCTGTATTATTGAGGATGATAAGCCTAAATTCATTGGTGTAAACGAAATATTGAAAATTTCTACGCATGCAACACTGGAATTATTAAAAAGAGAGTTGGAGATTGAAAAAGCCGAACTACAGGAAGCATATATGTTTGCTTCGCTCGAAAAGCTCTTCATTAAAGATGAAATGTATATTGATTTCAAAAACTATTCTGATAAACCGGCTTTATTTAATTATTTGGATGGACGTTTTACGAAATACAAAAAACAATTTATTCGTGAAATTACCAATGAAGATTTTGAGAAGCTGACACAAATTCCAATGATACGTATCACTCGTTTTGACTCTGCTAAAGCAGATGAAAAAATGCGTGCCTTAGATGACCGTATCCTGGAAATAGATCACCACTTAGCAAATTTGATCGAATACGCTATTGAGTATTTTAAAAATTTAAAAAAGAAATACGGTCCGGGCAGAGAGCGCAAAACGGAAATAAAATCCTTCGAAAACATTGTAGCTACAAGTGTTGTGCTTGCAAATGAGAAGTTATATGTAAATTATGAAGATGGTTTTGCAGGTTTCGGGTTAAAAAAAGATGAATTTATTTCTGATTGTTCTGATATTGATGACATTATTGTTTTCCGAAAAGATGGATCGATGATGGTCACAAAAGTGCAGGACAAAGCCTTTGTTGGTAAGGACTTAATACATATTGCTGTTTATAAAAAAAATGATGAACGCACCATTTATAATATGATTTATCGTGATGGGAAAAGTGGTGGGGTGTTTATGAAACGTTTCCCGGTAACAGGTGTTACACGCGACAAGCAGTATGATTTAACAAAAGAAACAAAAGGTTCGGAAGTGCTTTATTTTACAGCTAATCCAAATGGTGAATCAGAAATTGTTGAAGTCCAGTTAAAACCAATGTCGGGTTTAAGAAAAGTACAGTGGGATATTAATTTTGCTGATTTGGCTGTGAAAGGGCGTAACTCAATGGGAAATGTGGTTACAAAATATGCCATAAAAAAAATTGTGTTAAAGCAAAAAGGCTTATCCACTCTTGGCGCACTTGATATCTGGTTTGACGATACAGTGCAACGTTTGAATACCGATAAACGGGGTACATTTTTGGGTAGCTTTGCTCCTGATGATAAAATATTGACTATCATGCAAAGCGGTAATTATAAGGTTTCCGGCTTTGATCTGGCTACGCATTTTGATGAAGATATGGTGCTGATTGAAAAATTCAATCCTAATACTCCAGTATCGGCTGTCTACTTTGATGGTGAAAGTAAAACGTTTTTTGTAAAACGTTTCTTAATAGAACCAATGGATAAAAAAGTCTTGTTCATCAGTGAAACAGAAGGCTCACGTTTAGAAATAGTTACAACAGATTCAATTCCTGTTCTTGAATTAAAATTCAGTAAGGTAAAAGATAAAGAACTTCCCGATGAAAAAATAAATCTAGTTGATTTCATTGGAGTGAAAGGATATAAAGCAAAAGGTAATAAGCTTTCTTATTCCAAAGTAAAAGAGATAAATTTATTAGCGCCTGTTGAGGTGCCTATTGATGAAGACGTTTTGGAAGAATTTGAAGAAAGCGGCATGTCACCATTGGAGGCCTTAAAGAAAACTACTATTCCTGAAAAAGAGAAAACTGTTATTTCAATCGATCAAATGATTAATGCGGAGATAAAATTACCTTCAGAAGAGAAAAAGAAAAAGAAAAAATCGGATGAAGAAGAAGCCCAGGGAACGCTTGAGTTTTAGTAAACATCAAGTATTTTTATTTCCACTGATTTATAATTTTTTTTAAAATAGACTTTAATCCAAATGCAAATCAATCAGTTTGATTTGAAAAAACAATAACGATGGACAATAAGATTAATCAACTTTTTAAAATTCAGTACCCTATTATACAGGGTGGAATGATATGGTGCAGTGGCTGGGAGCTTGCCTCTGCTGTTAGTAATGCGGGAGGCTTGGGTTTAATTGGTAGCGGAAGTATGCACCCTGAAACATTACTTGATCATGTTCAAAAATGTAAAAAAGCCACTAATAAGCCATTTGGGGTTAATCTTCCCATGCTTTATCCGGATATTGATAAACATGTCGAAATTATTATTTCGGAAGGAGTAAAAGTTGTTTTCATTTCTGCAGGAAATCCAAAAGTCTGGACACAGAAACTAAAGGATAAAGGAATTACTGTTGTGCATGTTGTTTCCAATTCAAAATTTGCTAAAAAAGCTGAAGAAGCCGGTGTTGACGCAATTGTTGCTGAGGGTTTTGAAGCGGGCGGCCATAATGGACGAGAAGAAACTACCACACTTTGTTTGATTCCATTGGTTAAACAGGCTGTTAAAATACCTGTTATCGCAGCGGGTGGGATAGGCACAGGACGGGGAATGCTTGCTGCGATGGCATTGGGTGCAGAAGGAGTTCAGATTGGTAGTCGCTTTGTAGCTTCGAATGAAGCTTCGGCAAATATTAATTTTAAAAACCAGATAATTTCATCTAATGAGGGTGATACTAAACTGATGTTAAAGCAATTAACACCGGTACGTTTATTAAAAAATAAATTTTTTGACGCTGTTCAGGCTGCTGAAAACAAATGCTTTTCAAAGGAAGAGCTAATAAATTTGCTTGGACATGGTCGTGCAAAAAAAGGTATGTTTGAAGGAAACCTGGAAGAGGGAGAATTAGAGATAGGGCAAGTTGCCGCATTGATAAGGGAAATATTACCGGCAAAAACCATCATTGATGAAATTGTTGCTGAATACAAACAAGCTAAAAAAGAGTTAATGAGATTTGAGTATTGAGATATGAGTATTGAGATGTGTTTCTCAAATAACCTACTGTCAAGGCAAGTTTGTTTTGTCGTATTGTTGGTCATTCCGAACTTGTTTCGGAATCTTATCGATGCTGAAACAAGTTCAGCATGACTTTAGGATATTTCACGATTGACATGGCACTACAAACAATCATATTTCGCATCTCACATCTCAATTCTAAATAAAAACATGATAAAATTTGAAAAGTTTGAATTAGCAAATGGCTTAAAGGTAATTGTACACCAAGATATAGCTACACCTTTAGCTTGCATAAATATATTATATAATGTTGGTTCACGCGACGAAAACCCTAACCAGACAGGTTTTGCTCATCTTTTTGAACATTTAATGTTTGGTGGTTCTGTCAATATTTCTAGTTTTGATGAACCTTTGCAGCTGGTGGGAGGGGAAAATAACGCATTCACAACAAATGATTTTACCAATTACCACCTGACACTTCCTTCTGAAAATATAGAAACTGGATTTTGGCTGGAATCTGATAGAATGATGAGTCTGGCTTTTTCTGATAAAAGTCTGGAAGTTCAACGAAGTGTTGTAATTGAAGAATTTAAGCAACGTTATTTAAATCAGCCGTATGGCGATGTATGGTTGTTATTGCGACCCATGGCATATAAAGTACACCCTTATTTGTGGGATACTATCGGTAAGGATATTTCACATATAGAAAATGTAAAAATAGAGGATGTTAAAGCTTTTTTTAAAAAGTTTTATTGTCCGAATAATGCAATTATGGTGGTTGCCGGTAATGTTAAATTTGAAGAAATAAAACGATTATCCGAAAAATGGTTTGGTCCCATTCCAAAAGGACCAGAAAATGCCCGTAATTTACCCCAAGAACCTGCACAAACCGAAGCTCGGAGTATTACCGTTGAGCGTAATGTGCCTGCTAACGCTATTTATAAGGCTTATCACATGTGTTCGAGATATGATAAAGAATATTATGCCGTCGATTTAATTTCAGATATTCTCTCACAAGGCAATTCCTCTCGTTTGCATAACTCATTGGTTAAGGATAAAGAATTATTTAGTGATATTCAGGCTTATGGTATGAGCGAAATGGACGAAGGCTTATTTATTGTTTCCGGCAAGCTTTCTGAAGGGGTAACAATGCAACAGGCGGATGATGCTATAAATGAAGAACTTCAAAAGATAAAATCTTACCTGGTTACTAACGATGAACTAACTAAAGTAAAAAATAAAGTGGAGGCTTCCCACGTTTTTGGTGAGATGGATATATTGAATAAAGCTACAAATTTGGCTGTTTCACAATTATTAGGCGATGCGGATATGGTTAATAATGAAGTTGAAAAGTACAGCGTCGTAACCGCAGAACAAATTAAAGTACAGGCAAATATTATTTTTAGGAACGAAAATTGCTCTACTTTGTATTATTTGTCAAAAAAATAATGCTTTTGTATCTTTACAAAAGAAATCCGGTTTCCGAGAAAAAGCAGCTGAATTTTTGAAAAGTATAATAAACAATAATATTTTGAAACACCCTGTTACTCATATTTTCAGCATTGCTGTTTTGTTGATAGGATTATTTTTTTCTTCTACTATTTTATTTGGTCAGGATGTTCCAAAAATAATTGTAACAGTAAAATTAAAGATCCTGGATGGAGATTTGAAAAATTCGCAAATCACAATTACAAAGAAAGGGGCACCTTATAAAGTAATTGACCCAAGTAAAGGAGGCTATGATGTTGACTTGCCACTTGGATTTGAATATGTGTTTACATTTTCAAAAATGGGGTATGTTACCAAAAATTTAATTGTTGACACTCATGTTCCTGAAAATAGAGAGCTTAGAGGGTTTGCAAGACAGGTTTCTGAAATGGAGTTGGAAAAACAAACCGGAAAACTGGAAGACAGTTATGTACATTATACTGGTAAAATTACCTATAGTTTAGCTAAAGATGATTTTGACTTCGGAAAAGATTCCGGTACTAAAACTGAAAAATTGCCGAAAAATGAGAAGGAGATTCCTGTAATTAAACCCAAACCAAATCCTTCAATTTTACCTAAAAAAAATGCGGTCACTCCTGTTGATGACGAATCGCGGAATAAGCAAACAACACTTTCCATCACTCCAACTGTAAAAAATAAAAAAGAAAGAGTAATTCAGGAAGACTACAGGAAAATTACCATAATAACTATTAATATTGATGGCAAAGACTATGTTTACACCAAAGAAGAATACAATTGGGGTGGAACTTATTTTTATAAAGATGGTAAAAGTATAATTGAAAGCACATTCAAAATGGAAACGGAATGATCCGTTACTGTTGAAATAGCATTTTTTGTAATATTACTTCATCTATTCAAAGCGAATAATTTATACTTCTTTGTAAGAATGAATTGTAAGTTTCATCTCCCCCATGATAAATAGGTTCCGAAAAACTTCAATAAAATGAAAAAAATAGCTTTCGTTATTAACGGAAAAACTGGAAACAAACAACAAATTATTAAGGAGGCAGAATCAGTTTTTTCAGATAATTATAAAATTGCTTTTTTTACCTCAGAATATTCCGGACATGCTATAGAACTTTCCAAACAAGCTGCTGAACAAGATTTTAATTATGTTAATTGCTTATCTGCTTTAGACATGCTGTCTTTTATTGTTTTGTAATTCCTGCA
>JAVHPR010000362.1:0-9370 GCA_036170695.1 Bacteroidia bacterium | reverse complement strand
TACCCTATAACTTTTCAACCTATCTTTGTGAAAAAGGGATATTTGTCGTACACCCCTAACAAAGGTGAATAATAATGCCATAAAGTTATAACAATTTATGCGTTCAGAAGAATCTTTTCAAAAATTAAATCTGGATTAATTTGCATTTTGGTTCGATATACTTAGATGCCTGGATTGTCCTTTCAGCTATTGGTGTTAACACAGAGAAATCGATTACCGCTTTTCTTTTTTTCTAATTAAAACCAGGATATTTATGGTGTTAACTCAAAGTCGTGCTTGCCAATTTTCTGATATTTTCATTGTTGGGAACATCAAGAGAGGAATTATGTTGGAAAACAAGTTCTTGGAATCCACATTTAACTCATATGAATAATAAAATCTTTGTTTTCTTTCCTAACTTTTGGAGCCTTAGCTAAAGGATCGTTCTTTTCATCTCTATAACCAAGCGCCATTAAAACAACACTTTTAAGCCCTTTTTCTTTTAAGCCTAAAATTTCATCAAATTCATCTGGATTAAATCCTTCGATAGGTGTCGCATCAACATCTTCATAAGCAGCCGCTATCAACGCTGTACCTAGGGCTATATATACCTGCCTTGCTGCCCAGTTAAAATTATCTGCCCGTGTTTTGGAAAGAAGCGTTTGGGTTAGCCTTTTTTTAAATCCGGCTAAACTTTCTATGGATACAGCTTTTGTACGTGCATGAAGTTCCATATAGTCGTCGATATGTTGTTCTGTTATATTATCGAGGGCTGCAAAAACGAGTAAGTGCGATGCTTCAATAATTTGGGGCTGATTGTATGCAGCTTTTTGGAGCTTTCTTCTAAGTTCTTCATTCTCCAAAACTATTATTTTATAGGGCTGTAACCCAAATGCACTGGCAGATAAGCGGATAGAATCCAATATTGTTTCAATTTTTTCCTTCGACACTTTTGCGCCAGTCATTCTTTTGGTGGCATAACGCCAGTTTAATTTTTTTATCAGATCCATTTTTAAAATCAATTTTATTGTTGAGTTCTTATATTTTATACTGCAAAGTTACATACATATCCCCATGTTTTTTTTGATTTCTTACAAAAAAGCAGCAATCACAGTCAATTGCTGGGTTTTTTTTATTCAAATGATAAAATTCACATAACATCTTGAGTTAGGGCATTTCAATCTTTATTGTGAACTTATAATTTTGTTAAGTGGTAGAACTATAAGTTCATATAAGTTAATAATCAGTTTTTTCTTTTTACATCTAAAATAGTGTTAATTATAAATATTATTAATCATGGAAACAGTAATTGAAAACAAAATTGACTTCGAGAAAAAAGTAAAAACAATCATTGCCTATAAACTTAAGGTCGATGAAAACGAAATCAACCCTTTGTCAAATTTTGTCATCGACCTCGATGCCGATTTCCTTGGTTTGGTTGATCTTGTAATGGAGTTTGAAAAAGAATTTGATATCTCAATTCCGGATGGACAGATTGAAAAAATCATAACGCTTAATGAAGCTGTCGAAAACATCAGAACCTATGAAAAACAAAAAATGTTGAATAGATCTGGAGGTCGTCTTAATGGTGCCTATATTTAAATAAACAATTGAATAAAACAGTTCAGAATTATCAGGACGATGGAAGCAAGCGTAGCTTTAACCAATATAAACTTTGAAATAGCAAGTAATTTGAGCGTAAATTATGTGAACATGTTTAATATACATGCAACCCTCAATGATTAATTTGAATTGTGGAATACTGACTTTCACTACTATTCCGATACTTCAGAGACAGAATTGCAATAAATAATTTCAGTGTCAGTCAAAAAATAATTTTTCAGTGAATTTTTCCGGAACGTGAATTTTACTGAAATGTTTGATACGTGCATGTTTCTTTACAATCACAATGACCTGAAAAATCATAATAATAAATATGATAAGTACTGGGATAATTCTGTCGATTCGGATAAATGTTAATGCAGAGCCGCTGAAATCCCCGCCACGATATAAAAAATATAAACTCGGCAGATACAAAAACAAACCTATATAGAACATAATTGAAATATATTTTTTATAAAAAACATCTTTTTCTTTTAATATCGGCAATAACGCAATAACAGGTAATGCGGATGCAAATTGATATTCCCATATTGTATTGTAACTTAAAAAGAAAGAAAGTGAAATTGCCATTATTAATAATAAAGTGCTTTCCAAACGGATTTTTTTATCTTCAATAAATGCCACTCCTACCGATAAAAATAAACTGATATATATCGGTATTTTATAAATGCCTGATGCAGTGGCTTTTCCCATTATCGTGTCAATGAATACCGGAAGAGAAAAAACATCGATATGCATAAATTTGTAATCAGATTGAGCGATCAGATTGAGCCAATGAATACTATTATCTTTCATGTATTCGTTCAAAACAAAATGGTTTTTATAAATGTTCATGTTTTCTTTGATAAAATCAAAATCGAAAACAACATTCAACAGTTTATTCAATCCAACACCTTGAGGGTTTAATTGAGGTAACAGAATAAAAAGTAGAGAGACAACAGAATAAATAATAAGAGTAATAATAGTTGTTCTTCGGGTTTCTTTTGTAAAAAGTAATAGTGGAAGCATCAATAATACAATGGGTTTAGTAAAAAATGAAATAAGTAATCCGGCAAGCAATTTCGTATTGGCGGATTTAATATCCTTCTCATTTTCAGAATATGTCAATTCATAAATGGATAATAAAATTAAGGTAAGGGCTAATACCAAAGGTGCATGCATATTACCAACAAATAGCATCCAATAGGTAGGGAATGCACATAATAATAAAAAATAAGAAAGATTTTTTTTTAAAATATTAGTTGTCATTTTTGAAATTAAATATCCGCAAAAGGCCATTAATGCAACTGAAAAAATAACAAATAACCAGTAGCTGGTCCATGGTGAAAAGAAAGAAAACCACGAAGCGACAAAAAGACTGAATGCCGGATGCGCAAGATACCATGTTGAATGTGGGCCATATGGTGCGCCCCCCCAGGTATCAAAAACACTTCGCCCATCTAGCAGATTCAAAAAAGACTTTGGGACGGCAAAATAATCAATCCCCTGAACATTTGGACTCAGTTCAGCACCATAGAAAAACATATTTAACCATCCGAAATGCAAGGAAAGCAGCATAGTTGCAACTAATGTAATAGTTACAAAGGGGAAAAAATAACGTACAATATTTTGTTTCATGCGTTTCAAAAGTAAGAATTTTTTTAGTTCAATAATTGATCTAATCAAAATGAACTAAATTCTATTAACTTTACGCTCCAATTTATGGCACTATTCGGACTTTTTAATAATGCAAAAAACAATGTGGGTGAAATGTCTTTTTGGGGACATATTGATGCATTGCGTGGACATATTTTTCGTTCAGTGATAGTGATTTCTGTAATTACTATTGTATTATTCTGTTACCCGGAGTTTTTATTTGATACGGTCATTTTTGGTCCTCTAAAAAGTGATTTCATAACTTATCGTGGGTTTTGTCACCTTTCACACCTCCTGAACATGGGCGATCAATTATGTTTTGGACATTATACATTTAAACTTCAAAGTCTGGGCTTAGCCGACCAGTTTACATCGCAAATGTGGATCGCTTTTTTGGGTGGACTAATTGTTGGTGCTCCCTATTTATTGTGGGAAATTTGGCGTTTTATTAAACCTGCTTTACTTGACAAGGAAAAAAAAGCATCCACAGGATTTATTTTAGCATCAACTTTCCTTTTTTTAACTGGAGTACTTTTTAGCTATTATATTATTGTCCCCTTGTCAGTTAATTTTTTGGGAACATATCAGGTAAGTAAAATGGTTGAAAATAATTTCACAATGGATTCCTATATATCAACAATCACAACTCTTACAATTGCTTCTGGTATAGTATTTGAGTTGCCTGTTATTGTATATTTTTTAACAAAATTCGGATTGATAACACCACAATTTATGCGCAAATATCGCAAACATGCTGTGGTCGTGATACTAATAGCTGCAGCCGTTATCACTCCTTCGCCTGATGTTACCTCGCAAATGCTGGTGGCTTTCCCTTTGTATTTTTTATACGAAGCAAGTATCTTTGTTTCACGCTTTGTGATTAAACAGAAAATAAAACAGGCAGAAAATAATTAAACAATTTTGCATCAGGCAATTGTACAATAGACAATTGGGCAACAGGCAATTTAAAGCATTACTCTTTTATGATTGAGTTTGAGGGCGCGAAAGGGATGGCGAAGCTAAGTGAACTGCAAAATAGCCGTTTTTTTTGATTCGTAAATATTTATTGTTTGTAAATTTTGACTAAAAATATAAAATATTATTTATCGCAGTTTGTAGGGGTGTTTTTAACACTTCTGCTTGCTGTATCCCACAATTGTTTTGCACAAACTACCAAAGTAAGTGGCAGAATAGTCGATGCTATTACAAGAGAGCCCTTACCTTTTGTAAACGTTCTTTTGAAGGGCACAAAATCAGGAGCGAATAGTGATTTTGAAGGTAATTATACAGTTTCCACAACTGACAAATGTGATTCAATAATTGTTTCTTATGTTGGTTACAATCGTATAACAAGAGCTGTAAAACATGGTATTTCACAGGAAATAAATCTCGGACTTACACAAGGTGTGGAGTTAGCAATGATAGAAATCCGTCCGGGAGAAAATCCGGCGCACCGCATACTTCGTAAAATTATTGCACATAAAGATAAAAACAACAGTGAGAAATTAAGTGCATATGAGTATGAGTTATATAATAAAATTGAATTTGATTTAAATAACATTCCAGAGGAAATGAAAAATAAGAAATTGCTTCAGCCTTTTTCTTTTATTTTCGACAATATCGACAGTAGTAATGCGAAAGAGAAGCCTTATTTACCGGTTTTTATGACGGAGTCGATTTCCGATATTTTTTATCGGAGAAATCCGAAAACAACTAATGAAACGATAAAAGCAAGTAAAGTGGCCGGGCTTCAGGATGCAAGTGTCTCCCAATTTATGGGGGATATGTATCAAAAAGTAAATATTTATGATAATGCTATTTTGGTATTCGGTAAAAATTTCATCAGTCCTATTTCAGATAATGCGTTGTTGTATTATAAGTTTTATCTGATTGATAGTATGGTAATCGGAGGGCATAAATGTTACCAATTACAATTTAAACCAAAACATAAGCAGGAATTAGCTTTTACAGGAAATCTATGGGCGGCCGATACTTCATTTGGAATCAAACAAATTGAAATGAGTATAGCGGCTGATGCCAATATTAATTTTATTAATTCTACCGCTGTTGTTCAGACCTATACACAGGTGGATAGTAGTGCATGGATGATGGAAAAAGAACGGCTAGTAATTGATTTCAATCCTTTTCCTATTGACCGGAAGAAAAAAAGCCTGATGGGTATTTACGGGCGGAAAACGGCATCTTATTCTAAATTTGTTATTGATAAACCCAAAGTAGATAAATTTTATTCACTTACGGAAAATTTAAAAGTGAATGAGGATGCATTTGCTAAACAGGATGATTTCTGGAAAAAAAACCGCCATGATTCTTTATCTAAAAATGAAAAAGAAATCTATCACATGGTGGATACATTGCAAAAATTGCCGATATATCGTACATGGGTTAATATTATCCAATTATTTGTGACAGGTTATAAAATACGAGGCAATTTCGAGTATGGCCCCTATTTCAATATTTATAGTTTTAATGAAATTGAAGGCCAGCGTTTTCGTTTTGGTGGACGCACCAGTGATAAATTCAGCAAATGGTATGAGTTAAGCGGATATGTTGCGTTTGGAACCCGTGATGAAAAACTGAAATACAGCATTGGATTGCAGTGTTTTTTGGATAAAAAACCACGTACTCTGGTAGGGATGTATTACAAAAATGATAATGAAATTTTAGGCCAAAGTCAAAATGGGTTTACAACGGATAATATTCTGGCTTCACTTTTTAGAATTGCTCCCTTGCGCAATTTAACCAATGTGCATCAGGTGAATGCTTATATCGAACGTGATTGGTTTACAGGCTTTAGTTCTAAACTGAGTTTTTATAACAGGCAAATGATGCCCCTGGCGGATTTTCATTACGAATACCTTAAAACGCCTTATAAAATGGCATTTAAAGAGAATATTACTACCTCTGAAATTCGTTTTTCGACAAGGTTTGCTTTTGATGAAAAGTTCGTTAACGGAACGTTTAGCAGGGCAAGTTTAGGTACGAAATATCCTATTATTCAAGCACAATACACCCTTGGAATCAAAGATTTATTTTTTAGTGATTATGATTATCAAAAAGTAACAGTTAATATGGAAGATCGTATTCATATTAATCCGATAGGATATTTTGATTATGTGTTGGAATATGGAAAAACATGGGGGAAATTACCATACCCCCTAATGACAATACATGGAGGCAATGAAACGTATATTTATGATATTTATGCTTACAATAGTATGAATTATTATGAATTTGCTAGCGATGAATATGCTTCATTGACTTTATCCCACCATTTTGATGGTTTCTTTTTAGACAGAATCCCATTGATGAGGAAGTTAAAATGGCGCGAGGTAATAGGAGGTAAAGCTTTAATTGGCAGGATAAATCAAAAAAACAATGAATTGCTTATTTTCCCTGCTTTTTTGAATACTCTTGAGCATGGCCCTTATCTTGAAACTTCGGCTGGCATCGAAAATATCTTTAAAGTTTTTAGACTGGATGCTGTTTGGCGTTTATCTTATTTGGATGCCCCAAAGGCTATACCCTTTACAATCAAAGGATCGCTTCAGTTTAATTTTTAGGCAAATTAATCAATTTGAGCAATTTAACAATTTTGCAGTATGCATTTTATACATAGATTCATAAATTCATAATAACACCCTGAACTTATCGAAGGGTTGCCTATACCTTTAATAATAAAGGATTCAATAGCTAATAAATAATAACAATGATTTTACGCACGGATAATTTAATAAAAAAATATAAAAACCGTACCGTTGCAAAAAACGTGACTGTTAATGTGAAACAAGGTGAAATTGTTGGGCTTTTGGGTCCAAATGGCGCCGGAAAAACCACATCGTTTTACATGATAGTTGGAATGATACAGCCCAACTCAGGTAAAATATTCTTAGATGACAATGATATCACTAAAGAACCTATGTATAAACGTGCTCAGCTTGGAATAGGTTATTTAGCGCAGGAAGCATCTGTTTTCAGGAAGCTAAGTGTGGAGGATAATATCCGCGCGATTCTTGAAATGACAAAATTAAATAAAGAAGAACAGAGTAATAAATTAGAGGAATTATTAAATGAATTTCATTTACAGCTTATCCGGAAAAATCTGGGCGACAGGCTGTCGGGTGGAGAGCGCAGACGTACCGAAATTGCTCGTTGCCTGGCCGGGGATCCTAAATTTATTTTATTGGATGAGCCTTTCGCAGGTGTTGACCCTATTGCCGTTGAAGATATTCAACAAATTGTTGCAAAACTAAAAAAGAGGAATATTGGCATATTAATTACCGATCACAATGTGCAGGAAACCCTTCAAATAACGGATCGTGCATATTTGCTTTTTGAAGGTAGCATTTTAAAGGCAGGAACCGCTGAAGAATTAGCCGGTGATGAACAGGTTCGCAGGGTTTATCTGGGGAAAAACTTTGAATTACGTGAAAAGAAAACCGATGTGTAGATAAAACAACCGCTTCGGAAGAAATATTAATGCGAATCATTCGAAGAAATAATTGTCGCATGGGTAGGTCAGACTATGCCACCCTGCCCTTCGACTGGCTCAGGGTGACCACACACCATTTGAGAAAATACAAACCTGGATTTGCGATATTATTTAATTCTCAAAAATTTCGAATTCGTAAAATTCCATGATTTGATTTGCCAGTAGTTTTTTACATGCCTCATCAACTTTAGAGGTCGCTGCATCTTTCGACAGCGCTTCTATTTCCAGCGTGATATGTTTACCAATACGTACGTTTTCAATTTCAGGTAAGCCAAGATTTTTCATGCTTCCTGTAACAGCTTTCCCCTGAGGATCTAATAATGCTTTTAACGGCATCACATCTATTTCTGCTCTGAATTTCATTTCTTTTTCTTTTATTTGTTTACAAACTTGTTCTTTATCTTTTTTAGAATGACTTATAATTACGAATTTACTTATCAAAAATACATCCCCCTGCATCACTCATTCCATCGCTCCCCCCTTCTCCATCACACGTTCAACACACAAGGGGGAATAGTTCTTAGTTGCATTGCAAATTGAATAATTGTTAAATTGTCTACTACCATTTGCCCCTTGCCCATTGCTTATTACCTATTACCTATTACCTATTACCTATTACCTATTACCTATTACCTATTACCTATAACTCTTCCTTTCGGATAAAAACAGTATTTATTATTGATAAAATTATGTATAAAAATATGATAAGTGGAATTGCGATAAATTTTAAAAGAAGTAACAAAAGCACAGAAATTAATAAAAAGAAATATCGTAATTTATTATCAGCCCATCCAAAATTTTTGAATTTCATAGCAAATAAAGGTAATTCGGCCACCATCAGATAGGACATGATAACGGTTAGCCCCAATAAAAACCAAACATTTTGAATAATTGAAATGATGTTAAAGTTCAAAAAAAGAGGTTGAAAGTGTGCAATTAAAGGTAATGAGCAAATTAATAATGCTGTAGCAGGTGTTGGAACACCAATAAAGGAAATGGTTTGTCGGGTGTCAATGTTGAATTTTGCTAAACGGATAGCCGAAAAAATTGTAATTAAAAAAGCAATAAAAGGAATCCAAAGCGGAAACGCAAATATGTTTTCTATGGGTGTATTGTTTAGTTTATCGGCATTGCCATTTGTTGCAGCATCTGAAAGCAATAAAAACATAATAATTCCCGGCACCACGCCAAAAGTAACCATATCCGCCAGGGAATCTAATTGTTTTCCTATTTCGGAATGTACTTTTAAAAGCCGTGCAGTAAACCCATCAAAAAAATCCAATACCGCAGCAATCCCAACTAAATAAGCGCTCAAAACCAAATCGCCATTAAAGGCAGATACAATGGCAAGGCATCCGCATAATAAATTACCACAGGTTATGGTGTTAGGTATATTTTTTTTGATGTTCATACGTTTGAACGAAATTACTAAATCTCTTTTTTATAATTGGGCGAAAATACTGTTTTAATTCTTTAAAGATTAAGCTTAGTAAGAAAATTAGCCCAAAATCATTGCCGGAATGAAATAAATGCTTAATTTCGCAACCCCAAGTAAGAATTTGCTTGGATAGTATTAACAAATAAACCCATAAAAATGTACGCAATCGTAGAAATAGCCGGGCA
>JAVHPR010000361.1:0-9403 GCA_036170695.1 Bacteroidia bacterium | reverse complement strand
TAGCAAAGATAATTTTATTTTTTCTATGTGCGCTCTAAACGTATATACCTATAACCTTATTGGAAACGCCATCAAGTTCACATCAAAGGGAGAAGTGAAAATATTAGTTGAGAGAGAAAATGAGACTGGCAATTTGGTAAGATTCCGCGTCATCGATACAGGAATTGGAATCCCTGATGACAAAATCGGAATATTGTTTGAAAAATTTTCACAGGTTGATTCAAACACCACCCGTAAATTCGGAGGAACCGGATTAGGATTGTCAATTTCAAAAACACTTGTCGAGTTATTTAATGGGAAAATAGAAGTGAAAAGCGAGCTTGGAAAAGGTTCTGATTTTTCATTTGTTATTCCTTTTGAAATCGGAGAGGATAAAAATTTAGAATCTGATACTCGGAATAATTTCAATTATTCATCGTTAATCGGGATAAAAATTTTAGTAGCGGAAGATAATTCGTATAATCAAATAGTGATTCAAGATACCTTGGAGAGTCTTATTAAGGATGTAGTTGTAGATATTGCGGATAATGGGAAAATGGCCGTTGAAAAACATTTGGCAACCAATTTCGACATTATTCTAATGGACATACAAATGCCTGAAATGAGTGGGATTGAAGCAACAGAATATATCCGCACAAAGATGCAGGGAACAAAAAAAGAAATTCCTATTCTCGCGTTAACATCAAGTGTTTTAGAAAAAGATATTAAAAGATTTTTGGCTTGCGGAATGAATGGTTTTATTCCGAAACCTTTTAAACAAGATGAATTACTGAAATCTCTGGCAAAATATTATACAAATGAAAAGGGAAGCATTAATGAAGGCGGCCAAGTAACAAAAAAAGAAATCATAAAAGAAGAAATAAAAAAAGAAGAACCGGTTCATGAAAAGGTTACTGATCTTACATTTCTCAAAAACTTTTGCGAAGGCAACGAAACAAGGATGAAAAAATATATTGGGCTGTATCTTGATGGCACTCCCGAAAACCTTAAAAAAATTGATGAAGTCTTCAGCAAACAGGACTATTTATCGGTTTCACGAATTGCCCACACCATTAAACCGCATTTTAATTATATGGGGATGAAGCAGGCTTTTGAACTTGCTGAGAATATGGAACATTATGGCAAAGAAAATATTAATCTTGAGCAAATTCCTGCATTAATATCTCAATTGAAGGAAGTTTGTGAAAAGTCCTTTGCAGAGTTAGGTTGATTTTCTATTAATCCTGATTGATATATATCAATCCTGTTCTTGATTAATCTTATTCTATTTATTTTAATCTTACTATACTTTTGCTTCGTCTTAATTGGATTCAGTTTGATTACATGGGTTTATAAACCTAAGTGCCATCATTGAGCATGAAGCTGGTAAAAGCGAAAGGCGGTCATAAGGCTGCCGATTTAGTCGACATGAGATTGATTAGGGCAGAACTGGATAAAACTAATGTCGTGTGAGACAGGGAATTATTCATACAGAGACGGGTTAATACCCCGTCTCTGTTTATTTAGTGAGGTTTATTGAATTATGAAGATGGTTTCTGAAAATAGGTTAAAAAGACATGTAATGCCGACCAAGTTTCATATTATGAATTTCAGGAAATATTAAGTGTGATGAATATCAAAAAAAATGATGGGAATTATCATTTAAAAAAAGTGCAAATGAAAGCACTTTTGCCCTCAATTAACTTCAGAAAATAAATTTATGATTAAAATAGAGTCGTTTGAAAAACATGCAGATGAATATGATACGTGGTATGATAAATATCCTGCGGTATTTGAATCAGAAGTAAGGGCTTTGCAGGCAGCCCTGCCAGTTGGAAATATTCATGGAATAGAAGTTGGGCTTGGAACGGGCAGAATGGCCGTTGCACTTGGACTTAAAGAGGGAGTAGAACCGGCTGATGCCATGAGAGAAATTGCACAATTGAGAGGAGTGGAAGTGATAGATGCTACAGCAGAGCATCTTCCTTATAAAGATTTGCGTTTTGATTTTGTTCTAATGTCATCATGTATCAGTTATATCGAAGAATTGCATCAAGCCTTCCGGGAAGCAAACCGTGTACTTAAACATGGGGGAACATTAGTGGTTGGATTCATTGCAAAAGATAGTATTATCGGAAAGTTCTATGAAGAAAAAAGAAAAAAAAGTGTGTTTTACAAACAGGCTACTTTTTATTCGGTTGAAAAAGTAAGTATTGAATTAATAAATGCGGGCTTTCATTTTCTTGAATTTTCGCAAACACTCTTCAAAGACCTGGATAGAATAAAGGAAGCTGAGCCCACACTGAAAGGATGTGAGAAGGGTTCATTTATTGTAATTAAAGCAATAAAAAAATGAAATTATTTACAACTGTTGAGAAAAGATAACGAGCTTTTATTCTTGAATGATAAAATTCATTCTCAGTTTTGATTAAAGTTGTTTTACCTGTTTTTTCTTTGCTATACTTATGTGTCGGAGCTTATGAAGATACGTATTGATAACAGAAAGACACGTGGAAGACTATAATAATATGAAACTGATAAAAACAAAACTGAATTCTGAAAATAGAATTTTAATTGGAGAGACTTGGATAGGACCATTGCCGTTGGTGGCAGGGAATTATTCATACGGAGGCGGGAAGATCCCGCCTCTGTCCATTTTATGATAATCCGTTATATACTGTTTAAAAGATTAAGAAAAGGAAATTGAATGAATATATTTTTATTGGAATTATTTAGTCCTGATTGCTCTTGTCTTCGAAAATGAATATCGTTATTCTGATTATATAAAGTAAAGATTATCTTTTACCCTATCCTTCATTTCCGGCTCTTCATCACCATAACCAAGAATAATAGCCAGGTTCACCTGCTCTGATTCAGGTATGCGTAGTCTGGGATATATTTTTGTATGCTCAGCGTATTTTCCCATTCCAATTGGACAACTACCTATGCCCAGAGACTTTGCGGCAAGCATGATGTTTTGTGAACACATGCCGATGTCCAGTGCTGCCCATTCATTGTCTTTTGGAGATGTAATGAAAATAACAATTGGAGCATCATGAAATATAGGGTCCTCGGCATTAAAAAAGTCTGAACTATGTGAAAAATGTAAAATATCTTTTGTTGCTTTTACAATACCTTTTATACCGGTTTTTACAACTCCTTTTATCACGGCTTTCAATATTTCTTTTGAAAAGCTCTTGATATCTTCTTTGTTTGTGAGGATATAAAATTTCCAGGGTTGTTTATTAATGGCAGAAGGAGCCATTCTTCCGCTATCAATAATTTGCTCAATCAGATTTCTTTCTATTGGTATTTCCTTATATTTTCTGATTGCCCTTCTTTCATAAATTGTTTTTATAGTATCATTAGTAGGGGTATATTCTGTTGTGCCTTTTTTATTTTTTTTCTCTATTGTTTCCATGGCATTGAATATTTTGAAAAGAATTTTATGCATGTAAAACCAAAATTGGATATTCCGGTACTTCGCAAAGTGTTTTTGCCACATTTCCATGGAAGATATTGCGCAATATACCTCGGTCATAGAAGGTAATTGAAAGCAAATCGGCATTGGATTTAACCATATATTCATCAATGCTTTCCGGGATAAATGCGGAGAATAGTTGTTCGAATTCTGCGTTATTTTCTTTTCCTAAAACGGATTCTATTTCACTTTTAAGGGCTCTGAATACTTCCTTGCTTATCTCATTGGAATGTTTGCTCACATGAACAAAAATAAATTGTGGATTGAAGGCTTTCATAAAATCATAAAGCAGTGAAAGTGAAAATTTATTACTTGAGGTATAATCCCATGCAAAAACAATTTTTTTGATACCTTCATAAGAAACACCTTTAGGGACAAGCAGTAATGGACATTTTGTTTTTTTTATTATATGATAGGTATGTGTGCCAAAAAAAAACTGTGTTAGATCATCAACACCGTTTGTCCCCATCACAATCATTGAATTTTCAGATTCAATGGATGAAAATGTCTGTTCAAATGATTTTGTGGTTATATCAACTTCATAATCAGTGGAAATGTTAAACATTTTATTCGCTCCATTGCTCAAATCTTTTAACCTAACAACAGCCTCTTCTGATTTCCTTCTCACCTCAGAGCCTATTCCTTCCCCCATACTTACTTCTGCAGCAACCGGAGTGATCCTTTGCACATTTACAAATAACAGTTCGGCCTCGAAAATACTTGCCAGCTTTGCAGCATATTCTGCTGCATTCATTGCTACTTCAGAAAAATCTATTGGACAAAATATCTTCTTTATCATGTTTTTATTTTTTGAAAATGATCAATAGTTGAAATTATTTTTTAAAAATTTAATCAGGAAATTTATTTGGGTGTAAAGTAAATGGATCGTTATTCAATAAACAGTGCAATCGATCAATAAGTCGAATGATCAATATCATTGAGCAAAGTTTATCCAAACGATATTTTTGTTTCACTTTTTTTTGTGTCGCTAGTTCATTACAATGGCTGTAGAGCATTGTAAACAGGACAATAATGTGGAATATGAAATTCAGCACGATCTTACAAAATGAAAAAGTAAAAAAAGTTTCGATATTAAATATGATGAGTTGAAGATTGATTGAATTAACATCAACAAATAAAATTTGAACGAATTAATATTTATAAATAATTGAGTACATAATTGCTTTCAAAATAATTGTATTGAAAAAAAATAAAATCTTTAATCAAACTAACATGATGAATCCGCTACAAAAAAAAATGAGATCGTATACTGTTCCTCAGGAAATTAAAATGAATGGTTATTATCCATTTTTCAGGGAAATAGAATCCGCGCAGGATACTGAAGTAATGATCAATGGGAAAAAGGTTTTGATGTTTGGATCAAATAGTTATTTGGGATTAACAAATCACCCTAAAATTAAAGAAGCCGCTATAAATGCCATTAAAAAATATGGTACAGGTTGTGCCGGTTCGCGTTTCTTAAACGGTACCATTGATTTGCATATTCAGTTAGAGAAGGTGCTTGCAGATTTTGTTGGTAAACCTGCTGCGATTGTTTTTAGCACCGGACTTCAGACAAACATTGGAACCGTCTCTGCTTTAACCGGCAGAAATGATTATATTCTGATCGACGAACTTGACCATGCATCTATAATTGATGGGTGCAGGCTTTCCTTTTCAAAAATCATTAAGTATAAGCATAATGATATTGATGATCTTGAAAAGGAGCTTTCATTTCTTCCAACCGATGCAATAAAACTCATTGTTGTTGATGGTGTTTTCAGTATGGAGGGCGATATCGTTAACCTGGTTCCACTTGTACAGGTTGCAGAAAAGTATTCCGCAAGTATCATGGTAGATGAAGCTCACTCCATTGGTGTTATGGGAAGAAATGGTTGCGGAGTATCCTCCCGTTTCGGTGTAACCGATAAGATAGATATCATTATGGGTACCTTCAGCAAGTCTCTTGCATCTGTCGGCGGCTTTATTGCAAGTGATGAATACACCATCAACTACCTTAAACATCAATCCCGTTCGCTGATGTTCAGTGCAAGTATATCCCCTGCAAATGCAGCAAGCGCTCTTGCTGCAATAGAAATACTTAAATCGGAACCCGATAGGATGGAAAGGCTTTGGAGAAATACCCGGTATGCAGTAAAAAAACTGAAATACCTCGGGTTTGATGTTGGAAATAGCGAAACGCCTATAATTCCAATATATATCAGGGACGATAAACAAACATTCCAAATTACAAAAATGCTTCAGGACGAGGGCGTTTTTGTGAATCCTGTGGTATCACCTGCCGTAAGAAGCGATTCTTCACTAATCAGATTTTCATTAATGGCCACACATACCAGACAACAGATAGATATTGCAATTGATAAAATAGAAAAGATAGCGCAAATTTTACATCTTCATGTGGAATTAGCAATGGTTTAGAAAAGAGATAAGGAAATTTATTTTGCTTGTTTTTTTTTAAATGAATTATTAAGCATTTAGCAGCAATTAAAAAAATGATAGAAATAAAAGAGGTTCAAACCGAAGAGCAATTATCAAATTTTATCAAATTTCCGGATACGCTTTATTCGGGAAATAAATTCAGGGTTCCTCAACTTCATGTGTATGAAAAATCGATTTTGGGAAAGAAGAAAAATCCGGCTTTTGAATTTTGTGATGCCAAATACTGGTTGGCTTATGAGAACGACAAAATTGTGGGAAGGGTTGCAGGCATTATCAATCGAAAAGCAAATGAAGTTTGGAATGAAAAAACTGCACGTTTTGGTTGGATAGATTTTACCGATAATCCTTATGTATCCACAAATTTGATGAATACTGTGGAGGATTGGGGTAAAACAAATGGCATGACCAAAATTCAGGGGCCAATGGGTTTTACTGATATGGATCTGGAAGGTATGCTGGTAGATGGTTTTGATGAAGTTGGAACACAGGCTGTCATTTATAACTACCCTTATTATCCTACACATCTAGAAAACAACGGCTATTCAAAGGATATGGATTGGGTGCAATTTAAAATAAAAGTACCGCAGCAGGTGCCTGAAAAAATAAAAAGGATATCCCAGATGGTTCAAAAAAAATACAATTTAAGACCATTGAGAGCAAAAACTGCTAAAGAAATTATTCCTTATGCGAAAAAAATGTTTAACACATTAAACGAATCATTTAAAGACTTGTACGGTTTTGTACCCCTTAACGATAGGCAAATTACTTTTTATATTAAGCAATATTTTTCGATGGTAAACCCTCCATATATCTGTTTTGTTCTGGATAGTAAAGATGATGTTGCAGGCTTCGGAATATCCTTTGCATCGCTTTCTGAAGCTTTAATAAAAACTAAGGGGAAATTGTGGCCAACAGGGTTTATTCATATTCTGATGGCTATGCGTAAAAACAATACAGTGGACATGCTTTTACAAGGCGTAAAACCCGAGTATAAGAATAAAGGAATACCTGCCATTTTTTTTTCTGAAATGATGCAGGCGTATATTGATGGTGGAGTCGAAACAGCAATTTCCAGCCATGCTTTGGAGACCAATGAAGCTGCATTTTTAATGTTCAAGGATTATGAGCATAAGCAGCACTTAAGAAGAAGATGTTATGTTAAACATTTGTAATTTGATATGAAAAAAATACTCATAACAGGAGCTGGAGGATTTATTGGGAGTTTCTTGGTGGAAGAGGCCCTTAAAAGAAATTACGAAGTGTATGCCGGAATCAGGAAAACCAGCAATATTGAATACCTCACGGATTCACGGATAAAATTAATAGAGTTGGATTTTTTAGATACTGCTCACTTAGCTCAGCAAATATGTGACTTACCTATTTTTGATTATGTAATCCACAATGCGGGAACAACAAAAGCATTCAACAAAAAAGATTATTTTATAACCAATTACCAATATACCAGAAATATTGTTAATATATTAATCAGTCAGAAAAAAGTCGCCGAAAAATTTATTTATATGAGCAGCCTTGCTGCCTATGGTCCTGGTGATCCATTACAAAATACCTCAATATCATCAACTGATATTCCTAAGCCCGTTACGTCTTATGGAAAAAGCAAACTAGAATCCGAGAGGTTTTTATCCTTATTAACTTCATTTCCTCATATCATCATACGGCCTACTGTTGTTTATGGTCCAAGAGAAAAAGATCTTTTCACTGTCTTTAAACTTATTAATAACAATCTTGAACTAATTGTTGGTTTCAAAAGCCAACAACTCACTTTTATATATGTGAAAGATTTGGTAAAAGCTGTTTTTCAAACGATGGAATCAAACGTTGTTAATAAGAGTTATTTTGTTTCTGATGGGAAAGTTTATGACGCGCAATCCCTTGGAAATATTATCAAAGAACAGCTTGACAAAAAAACGCTTAGAATATATTTTCCAACAACGTTGGTTCGTGTAATTGCATTTTTTAGTGAAGCATCAAAATATATAACCCGTAAACAGCCGGTTTTAAACTTTGACAAAGTTAATGAGTTGGAATCTTTAAACTGGAATTGCGATACAAAGCCATTGATTGAAGAATTTAATTTTAAACCTGAATATTGTTTAAACAAAGGGGTAAGTGAAACAATAGAGTGGTATAAAAAATCTAAATGGCTATAAATAATTAACGATGAGACTATTTTAATTATTCAAATTTTAACGAATGATGATAGCCCATTCATTTTTATGATCAGTAATAAAGTATGAAACAATTTTTTTTAAATGTTAATTCCATAGCAAATATGAAAAACAATTTTGCACATTTATTCTCTGCGCCCTTTTTTACTTTAAAAGATAATTGGAAGGAGGCGTGGCGTTTACCTTCATTCAAAATTCAGGCAACACTTACCATTTCTTTATTAGCTTTTCTTGCTGTTTTTATTCCGCCATTTTTCGCATATATTCAATCAAAACCTGGCTATTTAATTAACGATATTATTTTAAACCAGCTGCCGGTTCAAAACTTTTCTGTGAGTATATTTTTATTAATCTATTCGGTTATTATTCTAACGGCAATTAATTTAAGTACCAATCCATTTCTCTTTTTAAAATGTCTCCAGGCGTATTGTATTTTGGTTGTAATCCGGATATTTTGCCTGTATATGGTGCCGCTTGATCCCGAACGATTAATGATTCCTTTGGATGATCCTTTTGTTGGACGATTATTTTATAATGGTACTGTAATTACTAAAGATCTGTTTTTTTCAGGCCACGTATCCACGATGTTCCTGTTTTTCCTCGCTGTCCCTTTTCGTTTACTAAAATATTTTTTTATTATGGCAACAGTGCTTGTGTCAATTTTTATTTTGTTTCAGCATGTCCATTATACAATTGATGTAGTGGTTGCTCCCTTTGTTTCGTGGTTCTCGTATCGTTTAGCTCATCAGATTCCTATGCTGAATTTGAAATAATGCAGAACATAGCTGTGATATCTGAAAAATAAAAAAAATCCAATTTCAATATCCTGAAATTTATTTTAAATTGTCCTTTTTCCCATTAAATGGTGATACTTTGTGTACTTCTTAATATATAGCAAGAGTCGCAAACGGTTATTGGTTATGGAGTTGTTTGAAAATTTATTATTTGGATAAGTTCCATTTTTTACCGTAATTTCAATCTTAAATTTTATTGGTATTCCTTCAATACGACTACTCCAGGGAATTGGAAAATGTCCTAAAGATTGGTTTTATCCATTCCTGTTCTTCTATAAATAAAAACAACCTCATTAGATTTACGCATATTTATTACCTTTGTCATTCGCCAAATTTATTTTACTTTATTTCTCGAATAATTATTCAGGATATATAATGGACAATAATTTGGCAATAAAGGATTACATACTCTAAACCATAAATGCCTGATAATAAAAATAAATTGAGGTTTCGTAGTTCAACGGATAGAATAGAAGTTTCCTAAACTTTTGATCCCAGTT
>JAVHPR010000360.1:0-9418 GCA_036170695.1 Bacteroidia bacterium | reverse complement strand
AGTTTAAGAGTAATAATTCGGTTTATGAAGCACTCGACTAATAAGCAATTTAGCAGTAGGCAATTTAGCAGTAGGCAATTTGCAATAGGCAATTTAGCAGTAGGCAATTTAGCAGTAGGCAATTTAGCAGTAGGCAATTTGCAATAGGCAATTTAGCAGTAGGCAATTTAGCAGTAGGCAATTTGCAATAGGCAATAAGCAATTTAGAACTTAGTCCCCCTTGTGTGATTGTTAGTGCGAAAGCGAAGGGGGAGTGTGAGAGGAAGTGTGTTGCAGGGGGATGTTTTTTGATTCATAAAAATTCGTTCTTCGTAACCGATAAATTCATAATAATTCGTTATTCGTAACCCAATGACACCAATCAAGAAAAAAACACAAGTACAGATTCGCTTTAAAGACATCGATATGATGGGGCATGTAAACAATGCCAACTTTATTACCTATTTTGAATTAGCCCGTATGACCTATTTTGATGAGCTTTCAGTTGAAGGAATAAAGATTGATTGGGTGAACGAAGGAGTGATCCTGGCAAAAATTGAAATGGAATATAAACAACCTATTTTACTGGAAGATAAAGTTTTTGTTTACACCTGGGTTTCCAGGATGGGTTCGAAAAGTTTTGATATGAGCTGTTCCATTGTTCGAATGGTAAATGGAGAAGAAATTGAAACAGCAAAAGGGTTAGCTGTTATTGTTTGTTTTAATTATAAAACCAAAGAAACAATTCCCGTTCCTGAATTATGGAAAGTGAAAATAATGGGATAGAAAGTTTAATCAATGAACCGTTTCATTAACGGACCGCTCATCATGCTGGTGATTAATGCCATTACAACTAATGCGACAAACATTTTTGAGTCGATCAACCCTGCATTCAGAGCAAGGGTTCCCAGAATAATTTCCATTGCACCGCGAGCATTTAAACCAAAACCGACAGCTAAAGATTCCCTTTTGGTTAGTCCACCTAAATATCCACCCAATGAGGCTCCGAATACTTTACATCCAACCGCAAGGAAAAACACTAACAATACCAATTGCCAATCAAAATTTTCGATAAAATTTACTTTAAATCCCAGGGAAACAAAAAATAATGGAGCAAAAACATTGGTAACAAATTGATGAATAATTTCACGTTCCCGCTCACGCAAATGCACACTATCACCAAATGCGATTCCTACAATAAAGGCACCCAAAATGGCATGCAAGCCTATATACTCAGTAAATGCAGCACTTAAAAAACAAAGGCCTAAGGCAATAGAAAGCACACCTCCGGGCCATGAAAGATTTTTCTGAATCCATGGAAGTGCTCTATTAATAAAGTATCTGCCGATAATGAGCATGAATAAACCAAATCCTAATATCATACCAATAGTAAACCAAATGCTTGTAATCTCGCCTTGCTGTCCCATTAAACTTAATACAAATGAAAACAGTATCCACCCGGTTAGGTCATCAAAAATGGCTGCAGCAATAATAACCATGCCGACCTTTGTTTTGAATAAATTCAAATCCATCAAAATGCGTGTAATTACGAGCAATGCTGATACAGCCATAGCGATTCCGAAAAACAAAGCATACACTAATCTTCTATCAGGACTAAAAACAAAAAAGCCGGGGAAAAACCAAACAGCGGTAAAACCAAGTATAAAAGGAATAATCATACTTGTAAAACTTGTATAGACGGCAGTTTTACCTTGCTTTAACATCACCTGCAATTGAACTTCCATGCCTGCCACAAACAAAAGCATAACAACTGCTAAACTTGTAATTCCATCCATTGCAATTTTTACAGCGCCTGTTTTGGGGAGAACTGTGGCGCATAAATCAGGATATAATGATCCAAAAACTGTTGGCCCTAAAATAATTCCCAACAAAATTTCTCCCATTACCAATGGCATTTTTATTTTTTTACCCAACTCCGCGAAAATACGGGCAAGTATCAAAATACCACCAATGCTGGCCAGCAAAACAACAATATCACTATGTACTAATTTTAGCATATAAAATTAATCCTCACCTTCTTTCCCCTCTGAATTGCGGGATGCCGAAGGGCGGCTAGATTTAAATTTAAACCCTTGAATGAACGATTAATAAATTGCATGGTAAATGCGCCAATATATATTCAATGTCATGTGTAAATATCCTATCTAATAAATTCAAATGCGTATCTGGCGAATTAATCACTAATAAATCAGCCTTTCTGTCTTTCGCATATTTGCTGATGGCATAGCCTGGTTTTCCTTTTATACTTTTATTAGAAACGTTAATATCAGTTGTATCACATTTTTCAACTATCGCTTGAATAGTTGCCTCCATTTCTTCATTCAGATTTTTCTTCATCTCTTTTGCTTCGGGAGCGGTACTGTCATCTGCAATAGCCATTGCAAGTCCTGGCACATTCATTTCGTTGACAATGGTTACATCTTTAACTTTTAGATGTTTTGCCAGATAGAAAGTAGTACTTATTGTGTGAATGGTCTTAGGATTTTCAACACCGCTTACCACAATTTTTTTATACTTAAGCGGCTGTTCAGAGGGTTTGGTAAGCAATAACACCGAACACTTAGCTCTGCGACTGATATTTCGTGCAATAGATCCGAGATAAAATTTTATTACATTTTCTTTTTCAAGTGCACCTAAAATCAACAAATCAACTATATTGAGTTTACACAGTTCTAAAATTGTATCCACTGGATCTCCTGCCATCCAGATGACACGATAGCGACTGTCATCCATTCCAACCTGACTCATCATTTCGTCCAGATGTCGTTCTTTTTCACTGGTTTTTTCACCAATATGCATCAGAATTAATGCCGCATTCAAAACATCCGACAGACGCTTTGCTTCAGCTAAAACAGGCAGGCAACGCGGTGAAAACGAAACTGCGATAGCAATAGTTTCAAAGGGATAAGCGGGGCGTTTTTTTAATTTACTTAAATCCATTGGTTTCTTAAAAATTTGATTTGGGTGGTAAAGATATAAAATATCAATCTATGGAATCATTTTTTAGATTTTATGTAGAATCAGGTAATTGATTAATTAAAACAAGCAAAACTTGGTTTCCTCTAAGCGAATTATTAACATTTGGCTCAAAATGCCCTAAAAATGAAACTATTACCTTTCGTATAGCGTAAATAGACTGTGTTCTTTAAAAAAGGAGGGTATTATGATTTTATCAAATGCCAAAAACAAAATAGTTTTGTCTCTGATTATATTTTATGGATTGCTATGCCTTTATCCGTCTGTATTTTCATGGCGAATAATTCAGGCATCACAAAAAGATTCTCTTTCCAGTGTTTCCTTCGATCTGAATGAAATAAAAAAGCGCGGAAAACTTATCGCTTTAACAGAAAACAGCTCCACAGGTTTTTACATTTACAAAGGCGATTCCATGGGATTTGAATTTGAATTGCTGAATTCTTTCGCCAAAGAAATAGGAGTTGTTCTGGAGGTGGTGGTCGTTAATGACATGAACTCTGTTTTTAATCAACTAAACAGAGGCGAGGCCGATATTATAGCGGCAAATTTAACAGTTACAAAAGAACGATCTTCCCTGGTGAATTTCACTGAGCCATTAATGTTTACGCGTCAGGTTCTTATTCAGAGAAAGCCTGATGGGTGGGAAAAAATGGATCAAAACAAATTGAATAAAAACCTTATCAGAAATACAATCGACCTTAATGGAAAAAATATTGAGGTACGAAAAGGATCTTCTTTTTACTCAAGATTGATTAGCCTGTCGGAAGAAATTGGTGAAAAAATCAATATTGTTGAAGCTCCGGGAGAATATGATACCGAACAATTGATAAGTAAAGTTGCAAGCGGTGCAATTGATTATACCATTGCCGATGAAAATGTGGCTCTTAATAATCAAACTTATTATTCCAATATTGATATCGAGACTCCCATTAGCTTTCCTCAGAAAATTGCATGGGCTGTAAGAAAAAAATCTCCTTTATTAAATGCCGAATTAAACAATTGGATTATTAAAAGAAAAAAATCCAAAGAATCAATTTCTACCTATAATAAGTATTTTAAAAATTCCAAAAAAACAGGCAACAGGGCAGAAAACAATCGTTTATCATATAGTGGTGGTGAAATATCGGAGTATGACGAAATTATCAAAAGATATAGTGAAAAAATTGGCTGGGACTGGCAATTGCTGGCATCTATGATATATCAGGAATCCCATTTTTCACCAACAGCTCAATCATGGGCAGGAGCAAACGGTCTCATGCAACTTGTTCCGGGAACGGCAAAAAGATATGGTCTTGATAGTATTCATCAAACCGCTGAGCAAAGCCTTATTGCAGGGACAAGCTATATTTCAGACCTCAACAATTACTGGAAATATAGAATACTAAATAAAAATGAGCGGATAAAATTTGTCCTGGCCTCTTATAACGTTTGCTTAGGACATATAATTGATGCCCGGAATATCGCTAAAAAGCATGGTAAAAACCCTAATCTGTGGTTTGGTAATGTAGAATTTATGGTGTTGCAAAAATCCAACCCGCTGATATATAATGATCCTATTGTAAAATGTGGTTATTGCAGAGGACAAGAAACATTTATGTATGTAATAGAAATACTGGACCGTTATAAAAATTACAAAAGTATTCAGCAAAATTATAATAGTCTGGTTAAGGATTAATATTTATTTATTTATTCAATACGATTCTAAACGTCGTCCCTTTATCCATTTCTGAATTTTTTACAAATATTTTTCCGGAATGATAATTCTCGATGATACGTTTTGTGAGCGATAAGCCAAGTCCCCAACCTCTTTTCTTGGTAGTAAAACCAGGCTCAAAAACAGTTTTGTATTTCGATTTAGGTATTCCTTTCCCTGAATCAGTAATATCAATATAAACGAATTGTGTTTGGTCGGAAAGAGTAATTGTAATCGAACCACTACCTATCATTGCGTCCACAGCGTTTTTGCATAAATTTTCAATTACCCATTCGAATAAAGGAATATTTAGCAGAGCCATTACTTCTTTTTGATTGCCAGAATCTATTGTAAAAAGGACGTTTTTAGAAGTTCGTAATTTAATATAATTCACTGCCTCGTTTAACACACTCACTAAATCAACCTTATCTAACTTAGGGGTAGAACCAATTTTCGAAAAACGTTCAGTGATTGTTTCCAACCGCTTAATATCTTTTTCAATTTCAAAAGCAGTATCACTTGCCAGGCCGTTTGATTTCAGGTATTCAAGCCACGCTATTAAAGAAGAAAGGGGCGTTCCAAGCTGATGAGCCGTTTCTTTTGCCATACCCACCCAAACCTGGTTTTGTTCGACTTTTCGAGCTGTGCTGAATAATAAATAGGCAATCAATAAAAACAAACCAACTATGCCAAACATCACATAAGGATAATATTTTAGTTGTGTTAACAACGTTGATTCCTGATAGAAAATGTAGCTTTTGCTACCATCGCCAAACTCAACTTCAATTGGCTGGTTTTGGGCAGCCATAATAGAAATAGTTGTTTTTAAAAAAGTAGTATCTTTAATTGTGAGAGAATCGATATTACCTGAAGCAAGCACATTTCGTTTAGTTGAATCAGTATAAATAACAGGCACAGAAGATGAATTTACTGCTACTTCAGAAATGAAAGATTTCACTAAATCATCCAAAACACTTTTGAGTTCAGAAAAAAGTTTTGAATCCTGATAATACAAATAATTTTTTTGCCCTCTGTAAATATTTATTTCAATAGGCTCCCGAACAGCACGCATTAACTGCATTTGCTCCATTAAATATTTATTATCCTTTTCTTTTAAAGGATCTAAATTTCTGGAAGTGATAGGTGTTCCGTGTTCATCGGCAAGTATAACCGGAACAGTTGTGTTGTCGGATACAACTTTCAAAACAAATCCATAATCGCTCAAATCTCTCGATAATTGTTTGGTTGCTTCTGCCCACAGTTCAACTTTTTTGCGCTCTTCTACTTTTATTTTATTAAACAGTTCGTTGGTATATTTTACGAGGTTGGCTTTTTTCTGAACTGCATCAGCCCACAATTTAACTTTCTTACGTTCATCCTGGGCAATTTTATATACCAGCGTATTGGTGTACCACAATGAAGCGCCTACAATGACAATAGCCGCCATAAACAGCCATAATTTCCATTGTTGTTTTTGTGAATAAATGCTCAATGCTTTTTTGATTTTGGTTGGCGAATTTAATGCTTTTTATTGGAATTCTTTACCTTTCCCCTGACAGGTTTCCAAACCCTGTAAGGGTGCTTTAAAAATCATCTTCTTCTTTTTTCTTCGGCTTTTTTAATTCTTTCTTTTCTTCTACCTGATCCGCCTCGTCCCATTTGATAGTGAACTTTGTTTTATCTTCCTTTGGAATTTTCGTCTTATTTTGTAAAGAAGTATCTTTTTTAAAGAGTCCGAATTCTTCTTTTAATATTGTTTTTAGACTTTGTTTTTCAACTTTCAAATCCTGCTTCACATTCTGAATCGCGCTTTTTGAATCATACTTTATAATAGGATTATAGACCGTCCCGGTCATTGACAAAAAAATATTGGTTCGTCCCAGGCCATCATCTTCAATTTCGCCAAACTCATCATTTTGTTTTTTTGCTCTCTTCGCTTTTTTTGCAAGCAGTTCGTTCAACGATAATTTTATTTTGTAATTGATTTCATTTTCAAATGTATGGGTGCCAGAAACGAAAAGATTTAAGGCATTTGATTTAAGTTCCATTTTGGGAATTGTAATTACCTGGTTTCTGATTTCCAATTGATTTTTAAATGTAGCAAACCTAATATTTTCCAGTTCCTTTAAATCAATAAAACGCGATAAACTTTTCATCGATTCTACATTGTTCAATTCTCCATCTTCAATTGACATATCAAGTCCTGCATATAGTTTATCCATATTTATTTCCAATTCAGGGCTAAGCTCGGCTGCAAACTGAATTTTTGCGGTAGCAACACCTTTTATGTTCTTATCCATAACTGCTGTTTCCCCAAAGTTCTCAAACTCCGTAAACATTTTGGTAATATTTATTTTACTGACATCCGAAAAACAAGTAATCAATAATTTTGTAGAATCACTGCCATCAACTAAACCGCTTGTTGTAATTCTGCCATTCATTGTTGAAAGCGTTAATGGATCAATAGTCAACTTTTTATCTTTCAATTTAATAACACCTTTTATATTGGTGGCTTCAAATTTCCTGAAGACTAAATGTTGAATTTCACTATTTAAATCTAAATTAATATGCTCCGAAAAAATCAATTTGTATTTACTTTTTATTTTCGCCTCTTCTTCTTTATTAGCAAGCAATTCATTTAGGTTAACGTTTTTTGAATTCAGTGTTGCCTCTACTGTAATGTCCTGATTTCTTTTTAATATATATCCAATACTATTCCTGAAAAAACCCTTTAACTCAAAATCACTACTGGAAACATTTCCCGTCAGTACATTTACTGCTAAATCATTATTATCAAATTTAAAGTCCCCGTTAATATCAGCGAATACCAAGGCGTTGTTTTTAAGTTTCAAGTTCATGCTTTTGATCGCCAGATTGCCAGTAGTTGTTAGATTCTGATAATTAGCGTTACTGATTTCATTGCCATTACCCATAAATGAAACATCTATATTTAATTGTCCCGAAATCGTTTCAATGGTATCCGCCTTAAAAAAATGTTGTAATTTTTCTAAGCTGATATCCGCTTTTATTTTAGCTGAAACGGTAGGGTTTTCCAGATCATGAAGCGACAAATCTCCCGAAATTATGCCTTCATCTATCGTTGCCGAAAAAGGGTTTAGTTCAAACAGGGAAACTTCCGAATTATCAATATTCCCATTGGAATACAGACCTTTTAAATTTACATTGCGCAAAACAATATTATCCTTCACCTGAGTAATTTCACCTTTTTTTATTCCAAAATCGGCTCTGATTTGTGGTGTTATCCCTTTTGTGAAACTCCCTTGTACAGTAGCGTTAAAATAAAACTCCCCTGTGCTTTCATATTCATTTATTTTTTTCTTGTACTGATTGGGAATTAATGACAATACGGACTTTATATCCATATCCTTTCCACGGATGCCCAGATTCACAACGGGCTCCCGGCTTGTATTAATTATATTACCAAACACTTCAAATAATAAATTTTCAATTTTAATCTTGCCATCTTTAATTTTATAGGAAGGTGTTGTATTATCAACATCTAAAGTAAGTTCGGCATGAATATTTTTCTTTCGTAAATATCCCGATTCATCAATTTTAATCTGATTTACAAATAGATCGGTAACTGATTCCATTGAATACTTTTCATTTGAAAACCTTCCCGAAATAGTGCTTTTTTTAATTAAAACATCAATATTTTTGGCAGCTTTAAAATCCTTAAAAGAAACCTGGATTTTACTTAATACAATCTTTTCCAGAGAAAATGAAAAAGCTGTTGAACCTGTGTCAGATGAAGGCTTCCAGAAATGGTAATTATCGATACCTTTCCTGTTTATGCGGATTTTCAGATCAACATCATCAATTTTTATTTTTTTTATGTGATATTTTTTATTAAAAACATCAACAATATTAAACTGAAAAGAAATTTTTCCAGCTTTAAACAAGGTGTCTTTCTTTTTATTTTCGGTAACTTCCAATGCTTTTACATTTTTAAAATCTACTGAAGCGTATGGGAAGTTTTTAAGTACTGTAAAATCAATATCCTTCCCATCAACTATTATTTGTGTGTTCAACTGTTTATTCAACTCCCCCACCACAAACTCTTTCACTGTATCTTGATAATAATATGCAATCACCAGCATTCCGCTTGTAACAAGCCCAAAAAGAACAATAAAAAAAATGAAGGTGCGCCACAAAAAGCGAAATAGTCGTGGTGATTTTTTTTCTGAAGAAACAAAAGGGGGCACTATATTTTCATTATCCATTCGAACATCAAATTACTAAACAAAGTTTATAAAAAAGGGCCTTGCATTTTGAATTGTAAAAAAGATGTTATCAATAACGAATAGTGGATAAGTTTATTTTATTCGATATGCCATCAAAGATTTGCCATGCCTGATAAAAAGTAATCCGTTTTTAATTACAGGGTGGGAAAAATGTTCTTTTGTGCCTTTGTTGATTTTAAATGAGCTAACGAGTTTCATTTTATTCGAAGGATCTATCAAACCGACTTCTCCTTTTTCGTTATAACAATATAACATGTCATCCGCTGAAATTGTGACACCTTTTTTAAAACTCAATGAGTCAATCACATTCCCTGATGTCGCATCGAGGCATATCCACTTTTTCTTATCCTCGCAGGCTCCGAATATTTTATTGTCCAACTTTACAAAGCCGCTGATGTAATTAATTAGCTCCTTACTTCGCCATATTTCTTTTATTGCTTATCTGCTTTAGACATGTAAAAAAATAGTATCTTAGCTCCTTATG
>JAVHPR010000359.1:0-9423 GCA_036170695.1 Bacteroidia bacterium | reverse complement strand
TAAACGCCTAAAATCAATGAATTAAAAATGCGCTCTAAGCGTATATACCTATTATCCTAATATTAATTATCAGTATTCCTTTTTCTAATGCCCAGAGGTTTATAAAAAAGGAATCAGGAAAAGCATTGACATTTAAAGAAATGCAGAGGCAATTTAATGCCTGGTCAAAAACAGTTGATTTGAAAACAGAAAAAAACTGGAAATATTTTAAACGCTGGGAAAATGAAATGCAATTGCATACCAATGCTCAAGGTGAACCCGGGGATGCTGCTATTTACATTAACGAAGCAGTAAAAGCCGCGCAACAAAAAAATAGTTTTTCTTCATCACGGTTTACCACTTCTGCCTGGTCGCCGGTTGGTCCATACACATTACCCGGAAATCTCACCGGCTATATGGAAAATGGAATGGGACGCATCAATTGCATTGCATTCCATCCCGGCAATCCGAATATTTATTTTGTCGGAGTTGCTCAGGGTGGTGTTTGGAAAACCATTAATAATGGTGTATCCTGGATTCCCTTAACTGATAATTTACCGATAACAAGGATTAGCGATATTAGCATCGATCCTAATAATACCGATGTCATGTATATTTCTGTTTGTGATTTTGAATATATTAATGTGGCATTAAACATTGATGGACGCAAAAGAAATACGCATTTCGGACTTGGTGTGTATAAAACTACAGATGGTGGTTTATCATGGCAGCCTACCGGATTGAGTTTTCAATTAACAAACGGAGATGCTTCACTAATCCGAAAAGTTTTGGTGAATCCAGGAAACAGTGACCAATTGGTTGCGTGTGGTGTAAGTGGAATGTACACTTCAGCCGATGCAGGAAATTCATGGACTCATACTCTTGATTCATTGTTCTGGGATCTTGTGCAGGATCCTATTGTGCCTTCTACTTTGTATGCCACTTCAGGTTGGCTTGATAAATCTAATTATGGATATGCAGCGATTTATAAATCAACCAATTTTGGTTCAACCTGGACAATGTTGAATACCGGTATCCCAGGCACAGGAGCTGTTCAGCGTTTAAAACTTGCCATTGCTCCTTCCGATAACAATTATATTTATGCGATGGCAGTTGATGTTATGGATGGTTCGTATGGTATTTATAAATCAACGGATGCTGGAAATACATGGCAGTTTATCGATCCCGGGTTGAACATGCTTGAAAGTGATAATGGTACAAATCCGGGTGGTCAGGGAACTTACGATTTGGGATTTTCTGTAAATGCGACTAACAAAAATACTGTGTATGTAGGTGGTGTAAATATTTGGGCTTCCACGAATGGAGCACAGACATTTGATCCAGTTAGTCATTGGACGACCTCTTACGGATCTACCTTGCATGGTGATATTCATTTTATAGAAAGGCAACCATTAACGGGAAATATTTTTGTATGCAGTGATGGTGGACTATACAGGACAAGTGGCATTACTTCTCAAACATGGGTAAGTGCTAATAATGGCTCTCCCTGGCCAACTCAATGGACAAAAATCAGCAATGGATTGGCGATTACCTCTTTTTACAGACTTTCCAGTTCCAAAAATATAACTGGTCGTTTAGCTGCAGGTGCACAGGATAATGCAACTTTTTATTACGATGGCACGGCGTGGAATACTATTTTTGGTGGAGATGGTTTGGATAATTATTTAGATCCCGTTAATGATAATGTTGTAATAGGTTCAGCTCAATATGGGTATTTTTTTATTACTCAGGATGGTGGATTTTCAAGTACAAGTGGTTTAACTAATGTAAATAATGAAGAAGGCGAATGGGTGTCGCCTATTGTTGCTGATTACAATCAACCAGGCACATTGTATATCGGATACACTAATGTTAACAAATCCACTGATGGGGGAAACAGTTGGAATAGCCTTTCACCTTTGCCGGTAAATGGTATCTATAATAATGAACTTTCTGCACTGGCTGTTGCTAACTCCAATGGTAACGTAATTTATGCTGCAAGAAGGATACGGTATGAATATGGTTCTCCGTCAAGTATGTATAAAACTCCTGATGGCGGCATGAATTGGACAGATATAACTTCAGGGTTGCCCGATTCGTTATACATTACAAGCATAGATGTAAGTCAGACGGATGCGAATACAGCTTATGTTTCCTTCGCCGGATTTAGTGCCGGTACAAAAGTATTTAAAACTGCCGATGGAGGAAATAGCTGGCAAAATATATCATATAATTTACCCAATATACCCGTAAATTGTGTAAAAACTATTCCGGGAAGTGGAAAAGTGATTATTGCAACTGATTTAGGTGTGTATTGGTTTGACGATGCAACAAACAGCTGGACAAACCAAAGCGCTGGATTACCAAATGTAATTATTTCTGATATTGAGTTTAATCCTGCATTAAATAAAATGTACGTTGCAACTTTTGGAAGAGGTATTTGGGAAACTGATTTAGTCACAACAAACGGGATTGCCGATCATCAAACAGCTGATATTGGAATTGAACTTTTCCCTTCATTGAACAATGGTTCTTTTTCTATAAAAGTAGTAAACGAGAATGATCTAAACGAAACGCTTCATCTTGAAGTGGTTGATATTACAGGGAAACTTGTTTGTACCACAACTTTGACAGGACAATTAATTTACCCTCAAAAACTGGATTTGAAACCGGGTATGTACTTCGCCAAAATAAAAAATAAGAAATTAAATGGTGTAAAGAGTTTTGTAGTTCAGTAGGTCAGGGCTGTTCAGTCAAAACCAAGAATGCTACTCGAAGCAATCTCATTCATATATTGTGAGATTGCTTCGGTCGTAAAAAAACGCCCTCGCAATGACGTAGCTTAATTAATATGATTTAAGAATCATAATTTAAGTGAACAACTCTGTTCAGTATATGAAGATTGGGGCAATTGAGAAAATGAATTTTATATTTTTATAAACTACTTATTTATAATCTTCCATCTGTAATTGTTTATTGCAAAACGGGTATTCATATTCCTGTTGGTTGGAACAGACAATAATTAAGCGGTTTTGAGAATAATCATTTATTAAATTCTGATACCAATCGATGGCTTTTTTATCAAGGTTAGATGTGGGTTCATCAAGCAATAGGAGAGGGGTGTTGCACAAAATTGCCAAAGCCAGTCGTACACGTTGTTTCATGCCTGATGAAAATACTTTTAGTTGTTTGTCTTTTGCTTTTTCGAGTTGAGTAAGTCCAATAATTTTTCTGGTGTCTAGCTCCTCATAAAACGGCTTAAATTGAGCTTGAAATTCAATAGTTTCAGTTAATGTAAATTCTTCGAACAATTCAAGGTATGGAGATGCAAAGCTTAAGTGTTTGAAAATATTTTCAATTTCAATTTCAGATTTTGAGTCCTCAACTTTATAATTTATTTCCCCTTCCGACTGGATAATATTACCGGTAATTACTTGTAACAGGGTTGATTTTCCTGAACCATTAGCACCCAGAATAACATAATTATTATCACTCGTAAACTCGTAATTTACCTTACGGAAAATCCATTCGTAATTATAGCGTTTGCCTATATTGGTAAGGGTAATGTGCATATATTAAAAAATTTACCTGATTAATTCTAAACAAGAAATATTGTTATATTCCTCATTGTTTATAAATTCAGTAATTATTTGGGACTTGCTTTCCATAAAGATGGATAAGTCATTAGTAGAAATATTTCCTAAGCGTAGCCAGATTATTTTAGGTGGGTGACCATATAAGGTTGATAAATCGTAAAAATCAGAATCAAATGTTACGATGGTAAATTTTTTCGATTTAGCATATTCCCATATTTGTTTATCCGTAGCGTTTTCAAGTTTTAGGTCTTTTACTTGTTTGGCATCAGAAAACAGGTGGGTAATTTTTGCGACTAATCTGTTGGAAATATTTTGGTCGAAGAGAAGTTTCAAGATGCTAATCGTATTTTATGTTCTTTATCGGCTGCATAAGAGAGGCAGGCGTAAATATCTTCCATCGAAAGTTCCGGAAAATCAGCAATAATCTCATTCATACTCATTCCGCTTGCTAACCATCCTAAAACATCATAGACAGTAATTCGCATCCCTCTGATGCAGGGTTTTCCAAATCTTTTTTCGGAATTAATGATTAGAATATCGGAATAATGTTTCATCTCTATTATCGTTCTATTGCGAATTTAGCGAAAAATATTGAAAAGAAACCCATAATAGTAAAAAGTATTATGTTAATACATGCTATTTTTTAAACAATTATTCCAAACCTTTTCTCAAATTTCAAACCATATTCCAAATGATGCAATACGTTTTGAGTTGCAAATTTGTATAAATTCGTATTTCGTAGATTACGAAATCCCTCTCATAATCCCATTTTTCGATTCGCGGATGAAATTGAGTATTTGCTCTTTCTCAATTGAGCTGGGCGCTTCCTGTTCAATAATAGCTAAGGCATTGGTTACGTTATGTCCTTTAATATATAGCGTACGGTAAATATCTTCTATTTCTAAAATCCTTTCATTCGTAAAATCACGTCGGCGCAGACCAACCGAATTGATGCCGATGTATTGCAATGGCTCGCGGGCAGCTTTTGTAAATGGCGGAACATTTTTACGCACCAGAGATCCTCCTGTAATAAATGTATGAGCTCCAATTTTTACGAATTGCTGAATAGCAACTAACCCTTCTATGATAGAATAATCTTCAATTTCAACATGACCAGCCAGGTTCACACTGTTTGCGATGATAACATTATTACCTATTATACAATCATGTGCAAGATGAACATAAGCCATTATCAAGCAGTTACTGCCTATCGCTGTTTTCATTTTATCGCTGGTGCCTCTGTTAACAGTAACACATTCGCGGATAGTAGTGCCATCTCCAATTTCGGCGGTAGTATTTTCGCCTTTAAATTTTAAATCCTGAGGAATAGCTGAAATAACAGCGCCCGGAAATAATCGGCAATTTTTTCCGATTCGGGCACCAGGGAAAATTGTAACGTTGGGTCCAACCCAAGTTCCATCACCAATTTCAACATTTTCATAAACGGTTGAAAATGGCTCTATTATTACGTTTTTGCCTATTTTTGCATTAGGATGTATGTACGAGAGTTGGCTCATTCTTTTTTATTTTTACAATTTGTGCCATCATTTCAGCTTCCATAACTGGTTTATTATTCACGTAAGCAATGCCTTTCATGTGGCAAATCCCTCTGCGGATTGGCGATAATAATTTTAATTCGAATACAACAGTATCACCTGGAACAACCAGTTTTTTAAACTTAACAGCATCAAGTTTCATAAAATATGTTAAGTAGTTTTCCGGATCAGGAACTGTTTTTAAAACCAGAATACCACCCGTCTGAGCCATAGCTTCAACTAACAGAACACCTGGCATAACAGGATTTTCAGGGAAATGTCCTCTGAAGAATTCTTCGTTCATTGTTACATTTTTTACACCAATCACCGATTCTGGTGTAAGTTCAATGATTTTGTCAATTAATAAAAATGGTTGACGATGAGGCAATAATTTTTGAATTTCAAGGATATTCAGAACGGGTTCTTTACTCAAATCAAATATTGGATTTTCGTTTTTCTTTGCCCGTTGGGTTTTGATAAGTTCTTTTATTTTTTTTGCAAAAGCCACGTTTCCCGAATGACCTGGGCGTGCAGCTAAGATGTGCATTTTTAAAGGGACACCTACTAATGCCAGGTCACCTACAATATCAAGTAATTTATGACGTGCAGGTTCATTAAAAAAATGGAGGGTTGTATTGTTTAATACTCCTTTGCCTTTAATTTCAACATCTTCTTTATGGAATATTTTTTTTAAGTGATTGATTTGTTCCTCCGAAATTTCCTTATCAACTAAAACAATTGCGTTGTTTAAATCACCACCCTTAATTAAATCATTTGCAACCAATGCTTCTAACTCATGCAAAAACACAAAAGTACGGCACATGGCAATTTCTGTTTTTATTTGCTCTACATTATAAATATGGGCATGTTGTGTTCCTAAAACATCTGAATTATAATCAACCATCACTGTAAGTCGAAAAGTTTCCTGAGGAACAGCAAGCATTTCTACATTTTTAATAGGATCTTCATAGGTTAAATTTTCTTTAAGTTCAAAATAAATCCGTTCGGCATTTTGCTCCTCAAATCCGGCACTTTCTAATAATTTAATGAATGGCAAAGAACTACCATCAAGAATAGGTATTTCCGGTGCATCAAGTTGTATTATTACATTGTCTATCTCTAATGCTAACAATGCTGCAAGCACATGTTCTGTGGTATAAATACGAACTCCATTTTGTTCAAGTGTAGTCCCGCGTGCGGTTTCCACAACCAGGTCAATATCGGCATCAATGATTGGATTATCAGTTAAGTCAACACGTTGAAATTTATAACCGTGATTTTCCGGGGCAGGAACAAAGGTAAGATTTACTTGTTTTCCCGTATGCAAACCGGTACCCGAAATGGACACTTGTTTTTGAATTGTTCTTTGTTTTACAATCATTGTTCTTCTTTAGTTATAGAAATATAATATTTTTTTAAAGATTTAAATTGAACGATTTCAAAATGATAAGCGGTGCGAGCTAATAAAGCATTGAAATCTCGTCCGAATAATTTAATAAATGTACAGAACTTTATTTCAATAACCAAACTTGCTATTTTGTAAAAAAAAAATTGTTCATAAAACGCTCTCATTTTTTGTAGGCTAATGGATTTGTTGGGTTACCACTTTTTATGTTTATAAAATAATTTTTCATCTTTTAACGGAGCCTCTTCACGTTTAATTTCTGATGGGAGATTTTTCGGATTTTTTATTCGTAATTGTTTATTTACATTAAACCTTCCTGAAACTACTTGAATATCTTTGGTAGAAACATTAAATTCATCAGCCAGAAAGCGAACCATATAATCAGTCGCTTTCCCTCTACTCGGCTCTTCTCTGACACTTATTTTTAGTTGATTCCCCAATACTTTGCCAATAGCATCACGTTTAGCACATGGCTGACCTAAAACGTTAAGTATTAGTATTTCTCCTTCCCAGGCATAAAATGAATTTAGATCTCTTGGGATGATTGTTGTCTGCTGAACTTCTATTTCTTCTTTCTTTTTATTGAACTTTTTTTTTGCCATATATTTATTCCATGAAGGAAGTTTTTTTAATAAAAACTTAAATTAAGATGGTAAAAATGTGCTAAGGCAATTATTGGGGGTAACATAAATAATACTTTTTTACTGTTTTTTCCAATACCGCAATATTCAATTGGTCAGACGCTTTGGCAATGTCAGTGGTTGTTCGTCCACTTTGTATTAAATCTGTCTTTTGGTCATTTAACGTTCAACAGTAAATTTTAAAATACAATTGTCAGATTGTAAAAAATATATTCCGTGATTTAATTCCTCCACAGAAAGACTTTTTGTCGGCTTAATTTGTGATAACACTATTTGTCCATAGACATTATACACTTTAATGTTTTCTAATACATCCGAAAAATTAATTGTTTTATTTGTAGGATTTGGATAGAGGAATATTCCCTTTTTATTACTAATTGTTGTTTCGTTTATTCCCAAGGATAAATCTGTCATTGTGATAAGATGCGAAGTGTAAGGTGGTAAAACAAATGCTCCTCCTGCCCAGGCATTTGGTGTTTGTCCATTATTGTTATCTGTTACCGAATATTGATTTATGGTTGGATACAATGAGGTAGATAGTGTTAAGCTGTTTAATGTAAGAGATAAGTTAATTGTATTTGCAGTGGGGTTTGAAATTAGAATAGCTTTATTCCCGTTTATGTCTTCACCGGCAAGTGTCCATATTTTACTTCCACCGGAGGCAACAGTATAAATAGGTGATATTAATTTTTTGTTATAAATAGTCTGCATTTTAGAGCAAAGTTTAAATCCAAATGCAACAGGTTTATAGCCACCATTTGCGTTCCCCTGAAATAAGCCCATAACGCCTTGGGCAGTATCTGAGCCCATTTCACCACCTCTGTAGATATAAGCTCTTTCTATATCAGCCTGTTGGAAAGCAATAAAAGCACCAACATGATGAGCAGCTCCTCTTTGTTTGTTAAATAAAGAATCCCGGGTAGAGGCAGGAAGAGATTGGTCATTATCAAAGCCCCAGGCATCACAAATTAATTCAACACCATTAAAAAAACTACTATTCCCGCTTCCCCAAACAGGTGAGTATGCATTAAAAGGAGCTTCAGCTCTTAACAGTTTTCGATACGCTATTGCAGCATTGTAAAAATCGTCAATGGAATTACTGAAAACATGAAACCCTATCCAACCAGGTTTTAGGTTTCGCAATTTTAATTCCCGTAAAAATAAATCAATCCATACCTTAACGTTCCCGGAAGTTGAATTTCCTAAATGTATTGATATCGAACTATTAAACCCGGGACCGCCAATTTTCAAGGCTGGGAAATTATTTTTTAAAGAGTCGAAATTATTGCACCAAAAGTTATTAAATTCCGCTGAATCTCTATCCCAAAATTGCTGTTGCGGATACTCCGTCCAAATATTTAAATATCCTTTTAACTTATTGGTACCCCCTCCAAAATTATTATACCTGTTTACAACTTTTATTCCTGCCTTAATCCAGTTAGCTTCTTCATTACTTCTGGGTCCTTTGTAGTCATGATTCCGCAATAAGTGATTATTCTCTCCACCCAATCTGAAAAATGGTAAAAAGTTCCCATTTATCCAATTTTGAAATTGTGCATCACTTTCAGTAAAATGATAATTCGCTACATCATTTGGGTCACAATCCCATTTTGGATATTGTGGAGTGAATTGATTAATTGGATAGGTACCGCAAAAAAACATCCGCTCCATATCTAACCTATCATCAAAATAATCGTTATTTCTAACAGTTGTTACTCCAATATCCTGATATCGTGTTGTCAAATCGGGGGCTGTAGAATTATAATTCGGGGAGGGACCCGCAATTACTCCGAGCATGTGTGGTTTATTTACAGAGTCGGTTATATGAACCGAACCAATATCAATAGTTATGTTTTCAATTGTCTGAGCTTTTGAATCTGTAAAAGAAAACAGGGCAATTGCAAGAAGTAAAATTATTTTTTTCATACTGTGTTTTTATGTGCATTCTTCAACATATACAAAATTAGTCTTTCATTCAGCTCACTTAGGAGCCAATCCAATTACAATCGTCTAAAGTATTAAAAATCCGGAAACATTAAAATTTTACACTTTTCGTTTAAAAAAAGCAACAAAAAAATCAAAAAACAATGATTTCTTACCGCAAAAGCAGCTTTCAAATTTATATAAAAAAATCAATTGAATTACCATTATTGAATTATCTATTAGTGTCATGTCAATCGTGAAATATCCTAAAGTCATGCTGAACTTGTTTTAGCATCCATAAGATTCCGAAACAAGTTCGGAATGACCAACAATGCGACAAAACA
>JAVHPR010000358.1:0-9437 GCA_036170695.1 Bacteroidia bacterium | reverse complement strand
GGAGCTAAGATACTATTTTTTTACATGTCTAAAGCAGATAAGCAATTTTATTTTTATGACCTGCGCTCCGGTAGAATAATTAAAGCCTTCCACTATATATATGTTATTTGAATTTCTATCAACGGCGAAATCGCCATAATAAGTCGAAGAAAGATTGGGGCTAAAACTCCAGATCAGAGAGCCTGCCGTGCTATATTTTAATAGTGCAAAAGGGCCACCAACTGTCCCACCATATACATAAACATTTCCGGTATTATCGAAATCAATATCGTAAGCATCGTTACCTCCGCTAAAGTTTGGGGTAACAGTCCATGGGTCAATTATAATAGTTTTATTTGTGTTTGTTTTTTCAATTTCAAACCCAATTTGATTTTCAGTAATTTTAAATTTACTTTTCACAAAAGACCTATTGTCAGCGGTAAATGAAACAGGTTGGTGATCAATTATTTTTCCGAATTCACTGGAAACTTCGATATTATTATTTATCAGATTGAAATTTGGATTACCCGGGAAAAACAATTTTACTTTTTCTACATCAGCTCCCGGATGAAGGTAAATGCTGTATTTAATGCCTGTTGAATCTTTTGGAAATTCAAAAACAACATCAGTATTTGGGTATAGATTTTTATATATTAAACGGGAAAATGCATTTGCTTTTATCGTTGCCTTTTTATCCTTACTCTTCAAGTCGGAGTAGGTGTAAAAACTGCTCACTTTATTTTCTGCAATTATTTCAACTTTAGAATTTGAATTTGCAAATTTCAATTCGTGAAATTTTTCTACTATTTTATATTTGTTCTCTTTTTCTTTTTCCTTTTCTATTTCACTTTTTGCGGAAACAATTTTCTCTTCAATTTCCTGCAGTTCTTTTTCACTTTTTTTTACTTTTTCTTTTCTTTCAATAGTATATCCGGCTTTTGTAAAGTAATATTTTACGCCATCAATTTTGGCAACAAATAAAATAGATTCACCATTTGGAATTTTGTCAAAATCAAATTGGCCTTTGTTCTCAATAAAGTTTTTTTGTTCGAAAATTTTTCCTTGAGTCCAATCGGTTTGAGCGCTTAATAAGTTAATGCTCATCAGAATAAAAATGAAAAGGTATCGTGGAAGCATGGCGCTATACTTTAAACTGATACTATTGAATCGAAAAACTAAAAAGTATTAAAGAAAAAATGATTTTCAGATGACTTAATAAATTCTTGATATGATCGAATAATTGAGGCATTTGCGAAAATTCTATTGAGGAAATTTACATAAAATATTTAGATAAATTTGAATTTCCGTGAAATACTTTAGTCTTAACCTCTCCTTATTTTCTGAATAGTTATCTTTAATTCGTTTTCGATAGTTTTCAACCTGCCCATTTCTGAACTTGTGACCAGGCTGATAGACAATCCTTTTTTGCCGGCACGGCCTGTACGCCCGCTACGGTGGGTATAATACTCTAATTGTTCGGGTAACTGGTAATGAATAACATATTGTAAATTGTCGACATCAATACCTCTCGCCGCCATATCTGTAGCAACTAAAATTTGCACTTTCTGGTTCTTAAAGGCTCGCATCACTTTTTCACGGTCACGTTGCTGCAAATCGCCATGCAGGGCTTCTGCAAGATGGTTACGGGCAATTAACTGTTTTGCCAGTGTTTGTGTTCCATCTTTGGTTTTACAAAAAATAATTCCTCTTCCTTTTCCCTGTGTTCTCAGAAATTCTAACAATGTAATTAACTTGTCTTTTGTATCAATGCATTGCACATATTGGTGTTCGATATTTCTGTTCACTACATTCTTAACATCTACTTGCACTTTATATGCATCTTCATCCATATATGATTGGATAATTTCTGTTAAGGAATCAGGAAAAGTTGCAGAAAAAAGCCAGATATGTCTATGACCGTTGGTTTGTTTTAAAATGGTGTCAATATTATCTTTAAAACCCATGCTCAACATCTCATCCGCTTCATCTAAAACAATTGTTTTAACATCTTTTAAACTGATTGCTTTGCGTTCTAATAAATCAATTAATCTGCCTGGAGTAGCTACCACAATATGAGTAGGGCGGTTAAGATTGCGGATTTGAATTTCAATGTGTTCCCCTCCATATACTGCCTCCACGAAAATTCTATCTGGATTATACCTTGCAATGTGGAATAATTGTTTGGCAATTTGTTGTCCTAACTCACGTGTAGGGCATAACACTAAAGCCTGAATTTTATCACTGCTGGTATCAGTTGCTTGTAATAATGGTAAACCAAATGCAGCCGTTTTACCGGTACCGGTTTGAGCCTGACCGATAAAATCAGTTCCTTCCTTTAATAGAAAAGGAATAGATTTTTCTTGTATTTCGGTTGGAATTACAATATTATTTTCGATAAGTCCTTTTATTAAGGCCTCGGTAATACCAAGTTCAGAGAAAGTTGCCAAAATGTTATTGTTTTAATGTTTTACAAAAGTGCGGTTTTTATTGAGATCCATTAGTATTTATATTTTTAATTACAAGTGTTAAGATAAACTTGTTTGCTGTATCATAGGTCATTCCGAACTTTTTTCGGAATCTTATGGATGCTGAAACAAGTTCGCATGACTTCAAGTCATTTTACGATAAAATATTATCCCAATCCTTCCAGACAACCTCATATCCATTATTTGTAATAAATGCTGCAACTTCCTCCGCGCTTCTTTCATCTGCCATTTCAAACTGCTCTAATGATGTTTTGTCAACTACATAACCACCCGGATTAGTTTTTGAACCGGCGCTCATACTTGTAACACCTAATGGAATAATATTATTCCTGAATTTTTCTGATTCCCTTGTTGAAATTGAAAGTTCAACCTCCTCATTCAATAAGCGATATGCGCATATTAATTGTAGCAATTCTTTATCGGTTACAATTACATTGGGCTCAATAATACCTTCGGCAGGGCGCATGCGGGGGAAAGAGATTGAATATTTTGTTTGCCAGTATTTTTTTTGCAAATAATCTAAATGAGATGCGCAAAAAAATGAATCAACTCTCCAATCTTCCAAACCTAATAATATTCCTATGCCTATTTTGTGAATTCCGGCTTCACCAATCCTATCCGGTGTTTCAAGGCGATAATCGAAATTTGATTTTTTCCCTTTAAGATGGTAGGTTTTATAAACTTCCTTGTGATAAGTTTCCTGGTAAATTAAAACAGAATATACACCTGCTTCATGCAATAGCTTATATTCATTGGTTTCCATTGGCTGGACTTCAATAGAAATATTTGCGAATTTCGATTTTATAAGTTCAATAGCTTTAATGAAATAATCAACATGAACCAGTTGATTTGCCTCACCTGTGACCAATAAAATATGCTTAAAGCCATGTTTTTTAATTTCCTCCACCTCAAGTAAAATTTCTTCACCAGAAAGTGTTTTACGCTTTATTTTATTGTTAAAACTAAATCCACAATAGGTACAAATATTATTACATTCATTACTTAAATAAATTGGGGCATACAATTGTATCGTTTTCCCAAAGCGTTTTTTAGTCAATAGGCTGCTTATCTGCGCCATTTGCTCCAAATAAGGTATGGCAGCAGGTGAAATCAGTGCTTTAAAATCTTCCAGTGTTCTTTTATCAGATGCCAAAGCCATTTCTACATCCTGCGCAGATTTGTCATAGATTGATTTCTTGACATCATCCCAACTTTGTAAATTATATATTTCTTTAAAACTCATTTTATTGTTTTGGATACTATTTTAGTCTGTTTTTATTATAAACTGGTGATTTATTGTGCTTCCCCTGACAGGGTTTCAAACCCTGTTAGGGTTAATTTTACATTCCACATTTGTCAAACACCTCTAACAGGGTTTAAAACCCTGTCAGAGAATATTAAATTGACAAACCATCAATCCAAAAATGCCGTAAGCGGACTACTTGCTTCAGCCTTGTTTTTTATTGCTCCTAATTTTGCTTCGTACGCCATTCTTCCAGCTTCTACTGCCATTTTAAATGCTTTTGCCATTTCAACAGGATTTCCGGCAACGGCAATAGCTGTATTAACTAAAACGGCATCAGCACCTAATTCCATGGCTTTTGCAGCATCAGATGGAGCACCAATTCCAGCATCAATAATAACGGGAACTCTGCTTTGATCAATAATAATTTCTAAAAAATCAATTGTTTTTAACCCTTTGTTGCTTCCAATTGGAGAACCTAGTGGCATCACGGCTGCTGTTCCGGCATCTTCTAAACGCTTACACAAAACAGGGTCGGCATGAATGTAAGGTAATACTATAAAACCAAGTTTAGCAAGTTCTTCTGTAGCTTTTAATGTTTCGATTGCATCCGGCATCAAATAGCGTGGGTCAGGGTGAATTTCTAATTTAAGCCAATTTGTTTCTAAGGCTTCACGCGATAATTGTGCAGCAAATACAGCTTCTTTGGCATTGCGGGCACCGGACGTATTAGGCAATAAATTTATGTGGGCATGATGCAAATGGGATAACAAAAGATCGGTTTCTGTTTCAAAGTCAACACGCTTCAATGCGACAGTTATCAGTTCTGAACAAGATGCGAGTATAGCTTCTTCCATTAGTTTTGCTGAGCCAAATTTTCCTGTTCCTAAAAAAAGACGCGATTGAAATTCCTTATTAGCAATTATTAATTTTTTCATGACTTTATATATTTAATTTCTTTCTTTCTTTCTTTCTTTCTTTCTTATGTCATCCCGAGTTTTTTACGAGGGATCTTCTCTTTAATAATGATATTCACTATAATTTACAAGATCCTTCTTGAGAAGAGTCAATAAGGATTATATATTGAAGATATTGTAAATTAGCAATCTTTACTTTAATCTAATTGAATGAAATCCATATTTGGATTTGTTGTTTTAATCAAATTTTCTTTTTTTAACCGTGACCATCCTTTTAGTTCCTTTTCTCTTTTGATCGCCTCCTTAATGCTTAAAAAATGTTCGAAGTGTACCAATTGATAACAGTGATATTTCCCTTCAAAAGTTTCTGCTTTTCCTTTCTTTTCATGATGTTCAAATAATCTTCTTTTCAAATCATTTGTTACACCAATATACAGAACAGTTTTACCTGGATTGGTAGTAATATAAATACAATAGTTATAATTCCACATTTAGCTTCGTTTTAAGAAGTTCGCCTCCCGCACAATCTCGCTTAAAAGTCCACAGGACTTTTACCGTCCGCAAAAGGCGGAATCGGGATGACAGTTGTTCTCAGTATTGAATTAATTGTGTATAACAATTCTTTTTTGTTCGGATGATTTGTAATCATCCCTGATGTGGCAATGCCGTATATACCTGAATTTAATATTGGTTCAACATCCTCAATTGATATTCCACCAATTGCATATATCGGAATCTGAATTTTGTTTTTTGAAACCTCGTTCATTATATTTTTATAACCTTCCAACCCTAAAACCGGACTCAAATTTGATTTGGTTGAAGTAAAACGAAAAGGTCCTAAACCAATATAATCACACTGTTCGTGAATTCGTTTTAGAACATCGCTTAGGGTATTTGCTGTACCTCCAATTATTTTTTTTTCTCTTAAAATTGCTCTGGCTTGAATTACCGGCATATCTTGTAATCCAAGATGAACACCTGCGGCATCAATGTTTTTTGCTAATTCAACATTGTCATTTATTATAAAAGTCGCTTTGTAGCTTTCGCAGCGGTTTTTCACTTGTTGTGCTACAATTGAAAATTCCTTTTCAGATGCATTTTTAAATCGCAATTGAATCCATTCACATCCTGCATCCAGCACGGATTGGATACTATCCAATTGTTCTTTAGGCGTTGAGCCTTGCGATATATATTGCAGCTTACTATACATAATGAACCCCTAATAAAGTAGCATTGCTTGATAAAACGTTCTCAACATATTTTTTTGCATTTCTGCAAGAAGTAATTAAATCATCTCCAAGTGCAAGATTTGCTGCAATCGCGGATGACAAAATACAACCTGAACCATGTTTAGGAAATATGTTTTTTTCAATTGGATTTATTTTCTCAATTCTGTTTTGCATAAATAAATAATCTACTCCCGGTTCTTCTTTGTTGTGACCTCCTTTTAATAGCACATTACAGTATTTTGACAATTCTTTTGCGGCTTCCATCGGATTATCCACACCTGTCAGGAATACTATTTCTTCAGTGTTGGGAGTAATCAAGTAACAGTTTTTTAATACGGAAAATAATTTTTCTCTTTCAAAATTTAGATGAAACTCAAAACCTGCACTTGCTTTGATAATGGGATCCCAAACAAATTTAAGATTTGAGATTTGAGATGTGAGATTTGAAATCAAAAATTCTACCGTGTCCAAATCTTTAATTAATCCGATTTTGATAACAGGAAAGTCAAATCTTTTTTTCAATAACAGAACTTGTTTTAAAATCTCATCGGTGTCAATCCATTTCAGGCTTTCAAATTCAATATCATTCTGAAACGTAAGGGCGCTGACAGCGCCCATTCCAAAAACCTTATTTGCTTCAAATGTTTTTATGTCCGCAAGAATACCAGCTCCTCCGCTAGGATCAAAACCGGCAATACTTAAAACATAAGTTCCTTCAACAGCCATTTCTCTTTTATTCGTTTAAACTTTTCAATTGGATTTTCACTTTGCCAAATAGCACCCATCAATGCAATACCTGAAAATCCTAACTCCTTTATGATATCAATTTTATCTTCATCAATTCCTCCGAGCGCAATTATAAGCGGTCCCTCTCCAGCTCTCCCCAAAGGGGAGAGAGGTTTATACGTTTGTAAAAATTCTCTAACCTCCTTTAAATCAAATTTGCTTTTATAGCCAACCTTGGAAATGCTATCAAACAGTGGACTTACAAAACCATAATCAAACTTTTTATCAAACTTTTCAATTTCATCCATTGAATGATAAGAAATACTTAAACTTCCTTTTGATACCTCCATCTTATAATCAGCAGGAACATGAATACCTCTCAAATTATATTCTTTAGCGAGATGGAAATTATTATGAAGTACAATTCTATTGAAATGTTTTTCAGGAATTTTTTCAATAAACTTTCTTACTTCATTTTCAGAATAATCTTTTTTACGCAAATGAAAAATTTCTAACCCTTCATCAAATAATTGATGGATGATGGAATGCTCATCGGCAATTGAGGTTGGATTAGAAATAATGATTATCATTTTTTATTCATTTTTGGCGAACTATTCATAAGGGTTTTTATGCTCTTTCAATGCTTAAAATTTAACCTCTCCCCTTGCCCCTCTCCTTGAAAAAGGAGAGGGGATAAGTCCTTCTCCTAATTTTAAGGAGAAGGATTTAGGATGAGGTTTGCGTTAGGCATTGCAGTGTAAAGCCCGCCACTTTCTTATTTCAAGAAAGTGGAACGCCTATATTTAAATTACAAATAAACTTCACTACCTTTTTCTTTGAACTCTTTTGATTTTTCCTGCATTCCTTTTTGCAATGCTTCTTCTTCAGATGTCTCAAGACTTTCAGCATAGTCTCTTACATCCTGAGTAATTTTCATTGAACAGAAATGTGGGCCGCACATAGAACAGAAATGAGCAACTTTTGCACCATCCGCAGGGAGTGTTTCATCATGAAATTCGCGTGCAGTATCAGGGTCAAGAGAAAGATTAAACTGATCATCCCAGCGGAATTCAAATCTTGCTTTGCTTAATGCATTGTCTCTGTATTGAGCCCCCGGATGTCCTTTTGCAAGGTCAGCGGCATGGGCAGCAATCTTGTAGGTTATCACTCCGTCTTTAACATCTTTTTTATTTGGTAATCCCAAATGTTCTTTTGGTGTTACATAACATAGCATTGCCGTTCCGTACCATCCTATCATTGCTGCACCAATAGCGGAAGTGATGTGATCGTATCCCGGAGCAATATCCATGGTCAGTGGACCAAGTGTATAGAAAGGTGCTTCATTGCACTCTTTCAATTGCTTGTCCATGTTTTCTTTAATCATGTGCATAGGCACGTGCCCCGGACCTTCAATAATAGTCTGGATATCATGCTTCCATGCAATTTTAGTAAGTTCACCTAAAGTTTCAAGTTCAGCGAATTGTGCGGCATCATTTGCATCGGCGATACAGCCCGGACGCAATCCATCTCCCAATGAAAATGCAACATCATAGGCTTTCATTATTTCACAAATTTCTTCGAAGTGGGTATAAAGAAAACTTTCTTTGTGATGCGATAAGCACCATTTTGCCATGATAGAGCCTCCTCTGGAAACGATACCTGTTAAACGCTTTGCTGTAAGCGGGATATAACGCAATAACACTCCTGCATGAATGGTGAAATAATCCACACCTTGCTCTGCTTGTTCAATTAAAGTGTCTCTGAAAATTTCCCATGTTAAATCTTCAGCTTTGCCATTTACTTTTTCCAAGGCTTGGTAAATGGGCACAGTTCCCACTGGAACAGGGCAATTACGGATAATCCATTCCCTGGTTTCGTGAATATTTTTCCCGGTTGATAAATCCATTAATGTATCACCACCCCAACGACAGCTCCATACAGCTTTCTCCACCTCTTCTTCAATGCTTGATGACACCGCAGAATTTCCAATATTAGTATTGATCTTCACCAAAAAATTTCTACCGATAATCATTGGTTCAGCTTCCGGGTGATTTATATTTGCAGGAATAACTGCCCTGCCGGCAGCCACTTCATCGCGGACAAATTCGGGAGTGATATGGCCTTTGGGCGTATTTGCGCCAAAACTATTTCCAGCATGTTGCTGTGATAATATGTCGTAATTTCCGTTAAGTTCCTCTTTCAACAAATCGATTCGTTGGTTTTCACGGATTGCAATGTATTCCATTTCAGGGGTGATGACTCCTTTTTTTGCATAATGCATCTGGGAAACGTTGCAGCCGGATTTAGCTTTCAATGGTTTTTTCAAATGTTCAAACCGAAGGTTATCCAGACTTTTATCCGCTAATCGTTTCGCACAATATTCGGAGGTGAAGCCTTTGAGTTCTTCCACATCTCCGCGTTTTACAATCCATTCTTCACGTAATCTTGATAATCCTTTTTTCAAATCAATTTTTACATTTGGATCGGTATAAGGTCCGCTTGTATCGTATACTGTAACAGGATGGTTTTCTTCTGTTTTCCCATTAGCATGTCTTGTTGGAGACAAAGAAATTTCACGCATGGCAACTCGTATGTCATGCATTTTGCCCTTCACATAAATTTTCTTGGATCCTGTTAGTGGCTCTTTTGAAATCGTTTGAACAGTTGATTTATCGTTTTTTTTCATATGGCTGTTTTTTGAATGTTCTTATTTTTGTTAAAATTTATTATCCGCCTTGTGTGGCTTTGATGATAAGTACTTCATCATTTTGCTTTAATTGTTGATTCGTCCAGTTGATTTTTGGAATAACTGAATTGTTCAATGCAACAGCAATGCCCTTTTGTTTTTCTGGCGATA
>JAVHPR010000357.1:0-1828 GCA_036170695.1 Bacteroidia bacterium | reverse complement strand
AATTGCCACCAACTCTTTTAAAGAGCCACGAATTAGTAAACAAAGTAACTCAAGAGGGTGCAAGTTGGGAAACCTATAACGGTAACGCTACAATCAAGCGCATGATTGATTTATATTTAACCAAGCTCAACGAATATGTAGAGCAAAAAAAACCGACACAAAAAGCGGTAAGTCCAGGACACAATGAAGCTGTTAAGCGTGAAAAAAAACAGCATCAAGTAAAACCACACAAAGAACCAAAAGCGGTAAAGCAAAAAAAAGTTGATAATGCAACGCAGGTGGAATATATCGAAGACGAATTAAAATTTATCAAACGATTTACATTGCTGAACGGAAAAACAAAAACTGCCGAGCAAGTATTGGGCTTTTTAAACAGTTTACAGAAAGCAATTATTGAAAAACGTATTCGTAAAACTTCTCCTTATGCTACTGAAATAAAAATCATTCAGGAAAAGTTGGTGCAGACCTATAACGCAATGGGTACAAGTATTCAAATCCATTTAAAACCTGAAACAATGGAGAAAATGATTACGCTCGTTAAGAGTGAAAAGGTAATGCCTTCTATTAAATTCATAAAACGCTATGTGAGTTTACAGGGTAAAGAGGGAGTAAAAGATAAAGCGAAAAAATTGTTTGATGATATGAAAAAGGCAGTTAAAGTAGGTGTTTTAACGAAAGCCGATAAGTATGCCGATAAAGTAAATGTGATGTATTTGAGCTTGCATAATTTCTTATTCAAACCCAAACAACACGATGCGCTTGATATATCTAAACACGAATTAAACGGATTGTTAGGTATTCTGAACGGTTGTAGTTGCAATGGATTAGATGGCGTGGATGATGAAGATGAGCAGTTCCGACCAGTAACGAAGCAAAACAAAATTATGAATAGCGTTGATTTTGCAAAGATGCAATTTGATAGCATCGGTTTTCAGGGCAAGTGGTTAGATTTTATCGGTGATCCATCAAAAGGTTTTACCGCAATGGTATTCGGTAAACCAAAAATGGGGAAATCTTATTTGTGTATTGATTTTGCAGGTTATTTGGCTCGCCATCACGGAAAGGTATTATACGTTGCTAAAGAGGAAAAGCTCGATGCCACGCTTCAAAAGAAACTGAACGATACCAACGTAAAGCATCCCAACCTGTTTGTGAGTGATTATTTACCGGAAAATATATCGGAATATAATTTTGTATTCATTGACAGCGTGAATAAAATGGAGCTTCTGCCGAGTGATTTAGATGCTTTAAAAGTGAAAAATCCGGGTGTGTCATTCATCTATGTATTCCAAACTACCAAAGAAGGAAATTTCAGAGGCTCTAATCATTTTCAGCATGATGTTGATGTGGTTATCGAAGTCCCCGAAAAAGGGAAAGCCACTCAAAACGGGCGGTTTAATCAGGGAGGAGAGATGCAGATATTTAAGGAGTAAATCAAAAGTAAGGTGGAGAAATCCGCCTTTTTTGTTACTTTTAAAATTAGAATTACATCCAGTAATAATAACTGTTAAAAACACAGTAAGAAAAATCAATAAGAACTAAGAGCCAAAAATTATGATTAAGATAGCAACTTACAACCTTAACAATCTCTTTGAAAGAGCTAAAATTATGGAATTAGAAGGCTTTTCAAAAGTAGCCAAAGAAGTTTTAAATGATGTCAAAAAGCTTAACGAACTTTTAGATAAGGAAAGTTATGCCGGGGAAACCGGTACAGATATTACTACAATTCTAAATAAGTATTTTACATCTTTAAAAAACGGAAAGCGAACAAAGACTGAAAATGAATGGTTTAAAGTTAATGAGATTCGAGAGAAGTTGTTTTCAATTA
>JAVHPR010000356.1:0-9457 GCA_036170695.1 Bacteroidia bacterium | reverse complement strand
GCTAAGATACTATTTTTTTACATGTCTAAAGCAGATAAGCAATTAAAATAATATTGGTTAATTGTGATCATTATTGCAACGAATTATGAATTAGGGTTCACTTAAAAAGTCGCGCTCCATTTTTGTTTTAAAAGAAGTAGGCAAATATACTTTTCGAGTTTATAAATTATAAATTTCATAAAAATTGGGACGTGCTGTTGCACCAACCTTATTAGGTTGAGTACAACAACTATAGTTCCTATCATTGATTCGCTCGTCGTTTGAAGTTTGGCATGTATGTTCTCCATGCCATACCATCGCTTTGCTTGACCAAATTTACCTTCTACACAATTTCGTTCACCCACTCCCTTGCGCAACTCTTTAATTCTTTCTTTGGTTTGTTCAGTTGGCCGTCCAAGTGGCTTGCCATTTAATAATATGTTATTTTCTTTGCACCAGTTGCGATTTACTCTGGTGATGTATATTTGGTCTGCGTTTATTTTAGTTGGGTAATATCCGTTTCGTTTTTTGTAATTCTCTGCGCTTGTTTTCAAATCCTCTGTTTCATTGTAACTATCCCAACTTAAATGGTCGAGATAGGTTAATCCATTGTGTACACAAATTCCAATCTTTGAACCAAACTCTACATCCGATCCCGCTTTTCCTCTAACCATTGGCCGTACATGTGGTTGATGAATAGACACAATGCGATTAAGTGTGCTGTGAGTTCTATTGGCGTGCATTTCTTTTTGTTGACGATACACCTCATTTATCACTTGCAGATATTTTAATTCATGTTTGTTGAATAGTGAACTAAGGTCGGAATAGCCCGACAACAACGTGTTTATGTGTTGTAAATCTCTGCTCACAAAATTCAATTGTATTCTAATTGCTTTGCGTATTTCTTTATGTGTCCTTCTTTTTTTCTTGGCTACATTTAGATATTTCTTGCGTGCTGTTATTCTATATGTTCGAGGCTTTTCCTGATTCGTTTTCAAACAAATTATATCGATAATTTCTTCTGCCTTTTCTCTCGATTCATTTAATATCCCTAAGTCTGTTGGATATTGAATATCTTGTTCTACAATGGTAGCGTCTATGTTTATTGTACCATTGTTTGACTCTTGAATAGTAGGGGCATTGCTGATTTCATCCATATGGAGCTGCTGATTGTTGCCTTTGTTTTCTTCCGAATCATTTTTCTTTTCTGGTGTATTGTGCTTGATGATAATATCATTTATCTCTTGCCAATAATCCAATCCCAAACGTTTTCTAATCTCTACGAAAAGACTTGGTGCAAAAACTGCATCACGTTTGAAGCTTGATAAACCTAAGAAATATTGCATGTAAAGGTTTTCTTTGATGCTTTCAATGGTTCCTTCGTCACTTAATTCTTCATGATGTTTTATGATGAGTGCACCTAAAACAATACGTGCATCAATAGTTCCTGCTCCCATCTTTTTATCCATGCGAGAATAATAGTAGCCACTTAATTTATTCCATGGTAGTAGCTTTGAAAACTTTATCCATCGATTCTCCAAATCCAACTCTTGCTCAAATGGAGTGGCAAATAGTTGAACTTGTTCTGTGTTGATTTCTTTTATCATCTGCAAGCCTTTTTAGACATTTTGCACAAATATCTTGCATCTATTTTAATCTTTATCAGCCAAATCCCTTTATTTATAAACATATTTTAAGTTTGAGCGAACCCGAATTAAATCTTCGAAGTACGAACAACTACGAACTTACGAAATACGAACCTGCGAAGTACGAACAAATACGAACTTACGAAATACGAACTTTTGAACCTGCGAACAAAACCATCGAAGTACGAACAACTATGAACTACGGAGACTATTACTAACTAAAGAACAAAAATCAGGGAAGAATATTAATAATTCTTTTGAATTTCACACCTTTCTTTTGTAAAATTAATTAGAATAGCCAGTTTAAGGTTAGATAATTTTAAATAATTCAAAACCTGTTCAATATGAGATTTAGAAAAATTTCCATCCTTCTTTAATTCAACAATTATTTTTTCATCCACAAGAAAGTCTAGAAACCCTTTACCAACAATCTCATTCCTGAATTTTAAAGAATAATATACCTGTTCCTGAAATTTCATTTTCTTATTTCGAAAAACTATTGCTAAAGATCTTTGATGGATTTTTTCTAAATGACCTAGCCCCAACTCATCCCAAACTTCATAAGCACAGCCAACAATCTCGTAGCTTAATTCAGGATAAACTAAATCAGTTCGTTTTAATATTGGCTTCATTTTCTAATTATTATATATCCTCCCCCCCCAAAAAAATATTGATCCCAATGTATCTCAACGAAGTACGAACAAATACGAACATACAAACTAATACCATCGAAGTATGAACAAATACGAACATACGAACAGTTGGTACTTCGTAGGTTCGTAGGTTCGTACCAATTCGTACTTCGTTGGTTCCGTACTTCGTTGGTACACGTTACTTAACCAAATTCGTGAAAATTAGCCACAGTGTTGCTAAACCAGTTAATTTGACGGTAGCATTCTCTATGGCTTTATTCCAATCTATCGGATCACTTTTCTTTTTTGCCTCTTCATCTTTAATTATTTTTCGGGGAACTACAACAACTGATCCTTTACTAACTTTCGGGTAAAATTTGAAACAGAGAAAATGCTTAGTTCTAGTAATAAATCCGCCTGATTCTAAAACGTAGGTTTTCTCCCTGTCAGCATTTTTGTCAAACCCTAATCCATAATTCTTTACATAATAACGGGCAGATTTCCTTTTAGTAAAAGGAGCGTTGATTTGATTTATTATTTCGATATTCGGATACTGAATTAAACCTTTTATAACAATTAATTCTTTTACTTTAGGTACTGTTAGTGTATCCCCCCCTTTAAGAATATAGTTGTATTTTGAATTTGTATCCTTCATAACTTCCTGAAGTTTGAAAAATAAGAATCCTGCATTTGATTCTTTCCTTATTAGGTTAGCGCCTTCCGGGAAAGCCCATGGGGTAAGACCTCCTGCTCTTTGAATTAAATTTGATAACTTTTCATTTTTATTTAATATGGGATATATACCCGGATACATAACTTCTCCTTTAAGTACAACATTTTCTTGTAATTCAAAGTTTGGGTTAACTCTAACAAATATCTGATCAAAAGGCTGAATAATGTAATTTTCTGAGCTTTTGTCAATTTTATAGTCATCATGAACCTCTACTGTTTTAACAATTGTTCTAATAGGTGCCAAGGTCCCTGAACTTGCATCAAAATCAACCGCTCTGGATATTTCAATACGTTTTTTTGCTGCTTCCTTTTTTAAACCACCTGCAAGATATAATGCATCCTTAAGGCTTATTCCATCAGCATAAATAAATTTATCCGGACTCCTTACTGCACCGCTTACAGAAAAATAAAATTCATCTTTGAAGAAAGACTTAGAAAATATCTTGATTATATCCAAATTTTGAAGGTTGATATTATTCGCTGAATTAGGCTTATCCAATACTTCCTTTAAATTAAAAGGGAAATATTTTTTTGACAAATCAGGGTTAAGCCGAATGATATAGGCCCTGCTGTCAAATACATCGTATAAAACACCTTCAGCCCTATTGATAATATCCGTAATTCTATCACCAGGCTTCATCTCATAATTTCCTGGCAATTTTACCGGACCAATAAGCTGCACAAAATTACTATAACCCTCAGGTATTTTCCTTACCAGTACCTCATCTCCATCCCATAATTCGAAATCTATTTTGGCTATGGATAAGCTGTCATAGTTAATATCCATAACCGTTTCCTGACTGTTTAATAAGCGCTTGATTTGAATTCTTTTTTTGTAAGCTCCGGCCTCAAAACCTCCTGCGTATTTAATCAATGATTCAAGATTTTCTTTTTCAATCAACTCGTAACCGAAAGGTCTTTTCATTTGTCCGGTAATCTTTACAACCCTGCCTGAAGGAGGTACGAAAAGGTAATCATTATTTTCTAGAAAAAAATCCTGTTTGCTATCCGGGTTCATTAAATATTCATATATATCTAATGTTTTAATTATCTGCCCTGCTCTTTTAACATAAATTTTCCGTACTGAGCCAATAGGTCTAATTCCGCCAATAGTAACCAGCGCATTAAAGGCCGTATTTACGGCTGGAATTGTATATGCACCTGGGTTATTGACTTCCCCAACTATATTTACAGTAATAACTCTTGAATAGGTAAGTGTTATATCAATTTGAGAATTTTTTAAATCATATACTGTTTTGAATCTGCTGGCAACTAATCCTTTTGCATCTTTGAAAGTAAGTCCCTTCAAATATATTCTACCGACTAGTTTAGGATTAATTGCCCCGCCTTCGTCTATAGTAAAAACTCCATTAAAATCGGAATATCCCCAAATAGCAATACTTATTTCATCACCAATTCCAAGAACGTAATTATCAGGTGCTTTGAGCTGATTTGCTTTGCTGTAAAATTTGATGTTATTATTTACAAAGAAAGAATGTCCGAAGATTGTTTCAGCATAATTATCTGTTAATTTGTTTTTAATTAGCTCAGACTTATCAGTTGATTCTTCATTTACTGAGTCTTTTTCAGCTTTTTCTTCTTTAATTTGCTGTTTAGCGGTTTTCCCCTTAGTACCATCCGAATTTGATCCAGCGTTTGTAACTTCACCCTGGTTTTTAAATTTCATCAATTGTTCAATTTGAGCATCACTTGCTCCGGCTTTCTTAAGTTCTTTAGGATTCGGGATGTCTGAAGGTTTTACATTATTCACATCTATTCCTGCAGGTATACTTCCGGGTGTTATCTGGGCATAACAATTAAAAGAGAATAGAAGACCAACTATACAAATAATAAAAGAATGTTTCATAGTAAAGAATTATTTTCGCAAAAGTATGGTATTAATTTGAATTTTATGTTGGAAAATTGCAGGGTTTGTAGTCTGGATTCATCCTCAATAGTATTTCCCGTATAGAGATATCCTTTAATCAAAGGTAAATATCATTCATAATATAGAAGCTCCCTCGATAAAACTCGGGATGACATCTATTTTTTAACCTTACCCCATCCCTCTCCTTGAAAAAGGAGAGGGGGAGTTTGGAATCAGCCGTAATGATATAAACTCTATTGTGGAATAATCAAGTATGTACATTAAGCACTTCTCTTTCTTTTAAAAACAATATTAAATATCGCTTTAAAAAAATATTTTGTATCTGTTGTAAATGGATGCAATGTTTTTTCTTCTAAATATTCGCGTTCAGACTGAAGAACACTATTAACATTCCCCTTTCTGTCTAAGGCAACATAAGGGGGAATACATCCAGGCTTGTGTTTTAAGCGTAAGTCTTGTAAATCTTTGGGGATATCCTGAAAATAGCGTTGACTTACAGGTCTCACGCCGACTAATTTAAGTTCACCTTTAAGTACATTTAATAATTGAGGCAGTTCATCAAGCCAATACCTGCGCATAAACTTTCCCCAGGGGGTTAGTCTGAAATCATTGGCAGGCTTTCCAGATTCAGCATAGCCATTGATTTTCAAGACATATTCATGTAAATATTCGGCATAAGCATGCATAGTTCTCATTTTGTAAACACCTATAATTTTTCCATTTTTTCCAATTCGAGGCATTTCATATAATGCACCATAGCTTGGATTCATATCAAATACAGGTTTTTTTATTTTTACTACCACAAAGTAGGTTAAGCCATTTAAAAGTTTGTAATCCAAAATTTCAAAACCACAGCATACTAATCTACCCAGCACTTCGGCTCTGGATAACAAACGGTTTCTGCCTCTTGTTAATAGAAAGTAGATTTTTTTTAGCCCAGGTAGTTTTGGAGAAATCCTGTTAAAAACAAATTCAACACTAAAATAAAGTGGTCCAATCAATGGAATTTTACCAATCGGCATTCTCAACATTCTACTTGAAATTGTTTCCAGACAGCCAATAAAAATATCTCCATTATTTAGTTTAGAATTAACAGCTTCAAAAAATTTATTAACGAAACGGATATCATTAGTCCGACTTAGGTTAATTATTGCATTTGGGTGAGTATTATTGTTTAAAATATTAAAAATATTTGTTGAAGAAAAGACAAATGTCTTTTCCGATTCAATATCTACATATTTTGAAAAAAAATCAAAAGCTTCCTTTCCTGATTTTTCAATTATTAAATTTTTCATGTAAATCTATTTTTTTAATATGCCAGTTCCAAATATTATTACATATTCGATTGCACCTATATTTATTTTTCCACAATTAATAAATTTTTATCCAACCTCTTTAATCAGTTAATTATAATGTTTGGTAAATTTTCTCATATTCATTTGCAATAATTTCCCAACGATATTTTTCATTGAGTTTGATAAATGCTTTTAAAGCCTTTTTTTGTATTATGCCTTTGTTTTTTAGTGAATATTCAATTTTTTCGGCTAAATCAGAAGATTCACCAGTTTTGAAAAATTCCATTTCTTTTTCATCAAAAACAGCAATATTTTCAGGAATATCACTGCAAATGATTGGTGTTTTTAATGACGCAACTTCTAATAGCATATTTGACATACCTTCATTAAAAGAAGGGAAAACAAATAATTCAGCATTTTTAATATAATTAAATAGCGTATTTTTATTTTTAATTAACCCTGTAAATTCTATATCTAATTTTTCGCCCAATTTAATCAAATCATTTGTATAGGAGGGTGTATGACTTAAATCTCCAATGATAATAACTTTTCCTTTAAATTTTAATTTATTTAAGGCTTCTAAAAAAATATGACAGCCTTTTAAAGAAATAACTCTATTTGCAGCAAACAGTAAATAACCTTTATTATTATCAGAAGCAGAGATGTTTTCTGTTTTGTCAATATTTATTCCGTTGGGGATATATTTTATCTCTTTTGAAGTATATTTTTTAAAGATTAATATATGGGGCTTGGAGACACTAATACTAATATTTGAAAAATAAAAAAAAAGGTAAGAAGATACCTCAAAAACTTTTTTATCAATATAATTCCATTTGTTATCGTTCTTTGGAATAATGCCATGAGCTGTGGATACAACTTTAAATCTTAGCCGAAGCAAAGGCACCATGAAACCACTAGCTATGTGGTTGACTTGCACGATATCATAATTTCCAAAAAACAAAGCATGAAACAGGGATTTAAAATAGTATAACAGGGTGTTCAATCGTTTTCCTTTAGTTCCTTTAAATACAATTTGATTATACCCATTGTATAGTCCATTTTTATCTGTATGAGTAGATACAGAGTATATCGTATATTCGAAAGAGTCTTTTAATATATTTACAATATTTTCATTAGTAGCAGAAGCACCACCAAAGGCAGGAAAACCTTTTACCCCAAATACTGCAATTTTTTTTTTCAATTGGTGTTTTTGTTAATAAGATCGGTATAACTTGAAAGCATTTTTTCTACAGAAAATTCGCTTTTAATTTTATCATAACTATTGCGCCCAAAACTATTTCTTAAGTCATCCGATTCAATAATTAATTTTAACTTTTGGGCAATATCAAAATAATCTCCAACTTTACAAATGTATCCTGTTTTACCATTTTCAATTAAATATTTTGAATCGCCGACATCAGTTGCAACAATCGGTAAACCAAAAGTCATTGCTTCCATAATTGAGTTTGATGTTCCTTCAAAAAGGGAGGTATTGATAAAAATGTTGGCTTCTTTTAATACTTGATTAACATCAGGTTTTATTACCATTTTTACACAACCCTCTAATCTGTTTTTTTCTATAAATTTTTTCAAATTTTGTTCTTCAGAACCATATCCAGAAAGTATATACTGAAATTTATCTGCACCGAGAGTTTCTTTTAAAATTTTAATTGCTTCGAGAGCAATTATGAGATCTTTTTGTGGTTCAAATCTACTTAAGGATAAAATTTTAATTGGACCCTTGCATTCTCTTCTACTAAAATACTCCGGTATATTACCTATACAATTTTGTATTACGGTTAGTTTATTTGAATTAAAACCATTTTCTTTCAAATATTCGTAAGCGGCATAGTTATTAGAGATTGTATGAGATAAGATTTTATTGTGTAAAAATCGCTGAACAACCATTTTATATTTTTGAATAAGAGAATTCCTTATTCCTCCAATCTTTACATCAACTCCAGCAATACTTCCAATTACTGCATTTACTATATTAGTGGTGGCAAGATATGAAATGAGGACTGATTTTTTTTTGTTTTTTAACAATTTATACAAACGATACAATTTAGAAATATGGTTGCCATAAAGCCATATCACTTTGTTTGAAAAATCAGTTGTTAAATCGCGATAGCTTGGGTCGAATTGATCTCCATAATAAACAATTAAGTTAACATCATTATCTATTAATAAAGCTTTAGTCAAATATATACTTTGACGTTCGGCTCCTCCAGCCTTAAGGGTGTTTGTAAATATAAAAATTTTTTTACCCGTTCTGTTCATTCAAATACCACTCTAACTGCTTTTTTAATCCTGCTTCTATACTTGTAGATGGATTATAATCTAATAATAGGTTAGCCTTTGTTATATCAGCATACGTCTGGAAAACATCTCCTTGCTGCATTTTTTTCCATTCAATAATGGCTTTTTTGCCAACGGCCTTTTCAATTTCTGTTACTAGTTCTATTAATGAAATAGTTTGCGACTCGCCTAAATTAATTACTTCAAAACCTTTTAATTTATTTATTGAAGAACAAATACCCCATATAATATCATCAATAAATGTGTAATCCCTTTTTGTATTTCCTGCTCCAAACAAAGTGATTGGCTGGTTATCTAAAATGTTTTGAATAAACTTTGATATTGCAAGATCGGGTCTTTGACGAGGCCCATATACCGTAAAAAATCTCAAACAGAAAATCTCAAAACCAAATAAATGGTGATACGTATGGCATAATAATTCAGCTGCCTTTTTCGAGGCAGCATAAGGAGAAATCGGGAAATCAACATTATCAGATTCCGAAAAGGGTACTTTGAAATTATTGCCATATACTGATGATGAGGAAGCAAATATTAGTTTCTTAATATTAAACTCTTTCATACAATTTAAAACGTTTAATGTACCCATCACATTGGTTTCAAAATACGTATCAGGATTTTCAATAGAAGGCCTCACGCCAGCTTTTGCAGCTAAATGAATAATTACATCAATTTGGTTTTCTTTAAAGTATTGCCTAAGATTATCTAAATCCATAATATCGATTTCTGAGAATTTAAAATTAACTTCTTGTTGTGCCTTTAATAAATTAGTAAGTTTTATTTTTTTATCATAAAAAGCATCAAAATTATCAATTCCAAGTATCTGATTTCCATGGTTTAACAAACGGTCAACTAAATTACTTCCAATAAATCCGGCTGCACCAGTTATTAATATTTTCATCTATTTAAAATTTAAAATATAGGTATATACGCTTAGAGCGCATTTTTAATTCATTGATTTTAGGCGTT
>JAVHPR010000355.1:0-9499 GCA_036170695.1 Bacteroidia bacterium | reverse complement strand
GTGTTCAGGTGTTTTTCAGATATAAAACATTGTTGGAAAAACACATGTTTGAATTGTCGCAATTGGTGCAGGAAGAAAATGGAAAAACATTGGATGAGGCAAAAGCAGAAGTTGAAAAAAGTATTGAATTAACTGAATTTGCATGTTCCCTTCCTCAATTAGTTGGTGGTGAAGTATTAGAAGTAAGTAAAGGTGTTGAATGCCGTACTGACCGTGTGGCGGTTGGCGTTGTGGCTTGTATAGTGCCTTTTAATTTCCCAAGTATGGTTCCAAACTGGACCATCCCTAATGCAATTGCTTTAGGAAATACGATGATACTGAAACCCTCAGAATCTGTTCCGTTGAGTTGCCTTAAAATAGTTGAACTTTTAAAGGAAGCAGGTTTACCCGATGGCGTATTAAATATTGTAAATGGCGATCGTGAAATTGTTGAAGCAATTTGTGATCATCCGGGAATTGATGCTGTATCCTTTGTTGGCTCTACGACTGTGGCAAAAATTGTTTATGCCAGAGCATCATCAAATTTCAAAAGAGTATTGGCATTAGGTGGTGCTAAAAACCATTTAATAGTGCTTCCGGATGCACATCCATCAATGACAGCTTCTAACGTAACTGCATCTATGTCGGGCTGTGCAGGGCAACGTTGTATGGCGGCATCTGCAATGGTAGCAGTGGGTAATGTTGACCCAATAATTGAACAGATTTGTGTGGAAGCTAAGAAAATAATTCCAGGAGAAACCTTAGGACCTGTTATCTCATTAGCTGCAAAAAAACGAATCGAAAATTATATTAATGAAGCTGAAAAACAAGGTGCTAAAATTTTGGTTGATGGCAGAAACTGCGTGGTTAAAGGAAAAGAAAATGGTTTTTATGTTGGGCCAACCGTTATTGATCATGTAACACCTACTATGAGTGTTGCAAGAGAAGAAATATTCGGACCGGTAATTTCCATCATCAGGGTGAAAGATGTTGATGAGGCTATCGCAATTGAAAATGCTAATCCTTACGGCAATGCAGCGGCAGTGTTTACACAAAGTGGTGGCATGTCCCGTTATGTTATTGATCGGGTAAGTGCAGGTATGATTGGTGTTAACATCGGTGTTCCCGTGCCAAGAGAACCTTTTTCTTTTGGTGGCTGGAATGATTCGAAATTTGGAGCAGGCGATTTAACAGGCAAAAGCTCAATTGAGTTCTGGACAAAATTGAAAAAAACTACGACTAAATGGAATGCAGAAGCAAAGACTAATTGGATGAGTTAATGAAATTATGAATGTAATTGACATTCATAATTGTATTTTATGAATGTCATTTACATTTTATATCAATATTATTCTTACCACAAATCCCACTAAAAAAACAAAATGAAAAAATTATTTGCATTTACAATGATTGTGTGTGTTTACTTAAATGCAATTGCAGGAAACCACTATTTAGCCTCTACTGGAAACGACAGCAATACGGGTACATCTTCCGTGAGTCCATGGAAAACAATAACTAAATTAAATACTATAACTTATTCTCCAGGCGATACAGTTTTTTTTCATTCGGGGGATACTTTTAGAGGTGCCGTTTTAGTGAATCAAAGTGGAAACTTAGCTTCAAAAGTAATTTTTACATCTTACGGTTTAGGTAATAAGCCTATTATCAGTGGTGCAAATTCTGTTACTGGCTGGACAACTTCGGGTGCATACTATCAAGCAAGTTCAACTCAGACAGTTATTAATTTTTTTGTAAACGATAAAGAACAAATTTTGGCTCGTTATCCTGACGAAGGTTCATACTTAACTGTTGATGTTGCAACAAATAATTACCTTCAGGATGCAAGTTTAACAAGCTTTTCTGCAGCTGTCCTGAATGCATCTCAAGTGTGTGTCCATACTGCTGAATGGAGTTGGGAGAAATCAAAAATTTCGTCATCCACCGGTAACAAAATTGTTTATTTAACCCCTACACTTCAAATCCCAACTGCAAATTATGGATATTTCTTATACGACGATACCACCTATTTAACTACCTCTAAGGAGTGGAAATATGATGCAACTGCTCTGAAAATATATTATAAACCAAGTTCTGGAAATCCGAATACCCTAAACTGCGAAGCAACAGTTCGACCATATGGTATTTCGTTGGCTTCCAGTGTTTCTAACATTACCATTCGCAATATTGCATTCGAGAAACAAGCCTCATCTGGTATCAGTATTTCCGATTCAACCAACCAAAACATACTTATTGATGATTGTTATTTCGCTCACCAATATATTTCGGGTGTAGATGTTCAAGGTGAAAACATAGAAATTAAAAACTCGTATTTCCGCGAAATTGATGGGTTTGCAATTTACATAAATCAAAAAGGCTTTAAAGCAAATATTCATCATAACACATTTCGAAATAATGGTGGTTTCAGGAATAGTGGTATTGGACAGGAAATAAATTTATCGGCTATAAGAGGTTCCTATTTTGTTGATAGTTGCCATATTCATCATAATGACATTGACAGTGTGGGCTATTGCGGAATTGCCATGGATGGTCAACACAATTTGATTGAACGCAATATTATTAGGCACGCTATGTTGATAAATAACGATGGAGCCGCTTTAAAGAGTTATGGGGTGAATTCTAAATACAATATTTTTAAAAATAATTTTGTGAGCAGTAGTGATGGGAATACTGATGGAACACCTTCCGGAGTTCATTTTATTACCCCTGCTATTTACTTTGACTTTGATGTAAGTTATTGCACCATTCAAGAAAATACTATTTATGACCGTGCCCAAAAAGGAATATTTTTAAATGCAGGCACAAACCATAACACAGTAATCGGTAATATAGTGTATGGCGGCAATTATAGCATAGATTATAATGGAGTTCCAAATCCATTTCATTTGACAGCAATGGATGGAATGACTGTTAAAAACAACTCCTTCTTTGCAAAAGATCCAAATGCATATATAATCCGGATGATTGATAATACTGGAGGCTATTTTCACGGAATCATTGATTCAAATTATTATTTTCAACCGTATAATGCAGCGAAATATGCATTAATAATGCCTTCAACGGACTATACATTCCTGCAGTGGAAGACAACCGGTCTCGACCAAAATACAAAAAGAAGCTTTGTAAACTGGACTTTACCTACAAGTCATGATACATTAATTATGAACCAAACGGATAATATTGTTACGATAAATTTAGGTACATCAAAATATTTAGACCTTGATAGTAATGTTGTTTGTGGAAATATCATTCTGCAACCCTATACTTCTAAAATATTAATTAAAACGCCAGCTTTTTGCCTGTTGACGGGGATTAATGAAAACATGAATGGTCAACTTTCTGCTATTATTTATCCTAATCCTTTTTCTAGTTGGGCAACTTTAGAAATTACTAATGGAGAAATTACAGATTATGAATTGACTCTATTTGATTTGTTTGGCAAAGAATTAAAAAAGTACAAAACACATAATCGGAAAACGGAAATAGCAAGAGACGATTTGCCAAATGGAATGTATTTTTATTTGATAAAAAGTAACAAACAATTTATTTCATCAGGGAAACTTATACTTCAATAACGATACAAACGAAATCGAACTAAAGGCAAACTCTTTACTTTTTTAAGAATCTTTAGTATTGTAATAAAAAAGGAAAAGGCAATGCAATATTTTATATAGGATAGTACAAGATAAATTTTAACCTTGCAAGAAACAAATCGGAACGAAAGCATCGACGCTGTTTACTTTGGGACTTGCTATTTGATTATTCATTACAGCTTAAATTAAGAGATTTTTTATTTTATAAAATTATTTACAACATAGTATAAATGACAATTAATCAAAAAAAATTATGAGTACAAACGAAAAAACAATTACTGAGGAACAGGAAATAATTCAAAATAATCTTGACCATACTTTATTTTCCTGGAGCAAGCAAAAAGGAATTTCACCTATTGCAGTAAAATATGGTAAAGGAGTTTACATATACGATTATAATGGTAAACGTTACCTTGATTTCTCCAGTGGTTTGATGAATGTAAATATTGGTCATGGGAACCAGCGAGTCACAGATGCAGTTGTTCGGCAAATGCAGGAAATCAGTTATGTAACCCCAAGTTGTGTTACTAAAGTACGTGGTGAACTAGGTGTAAAATTAGCATCCATCACTCCCGAAGGAATGAATAAAGCGTTATTCACAGTTTGTGGAGCCACAGCTATTGAAAATTCAATTAAACTCGCAAGATTATATACCGGTCGTCATAAAATTATTACCCGTTACCGTGCGTTCCATGGTGCATCTTATGGCGCTATGACTGCCGGGGGGGATCCTCGAAAAATTCCGGCTGACAGCCAGCAGGCACCTAATTTTGTTCATGTTGAAGACCCTTTTTGTTACCGTTGTCCGTTCGGACAAACTTTCGGTGCCTGTAAATATGAGTGTGTGAGCCATATTGAAAGAGTAATTGAATTTGAAGGACCAGGAAATGTTGCTGCAATTTTGATGGAAGGCGAAAGTGGAAGCAGCGGTTGTATTAAATACCCGAAAGATTATTTTAGAAAACTAAGAGCTATTTGCGATAAGCATGGTATTCTATTAATTGTGGATGAAGTAATGAGCGGCTTTGGTAGAACCGGAAAATGGTTTGGTATCGATAACCACGGAGTAATTCCTGATATGATTGCAACGGCAAAAGGTATAACTGCCGGATATATTCCATTTGGAGCGTTGATAGTGAGTGATAAAATTTCAGCTTATTACGATGATAAACCTTTGATGTTAGGGCTTACCTACTCTGCACATGCAGTTGCTTGTGCTGCGGCTCTTGAAGTTTTGAAAATTTATGAAGATGAAAATATGATTGCCAATGCTGCTGAAATGGGTAAATATGTTGATAGCAGAATGGAAGAAATGAAACTTAAACACAAATCCATTGGTGATTTCAGAAATACCGGTTTATTTGGTTGTATCGAACTTGTAAAAAACAGGACTACAAAAGAACCTATGGCTCCCTTCAATGCTAAGCCTGATGAAATGGTTATTATGAATAAAGTTGCAGCTAAAATAAAGGAACTTGGTATGTACACTTTCGTGAGATGGAATTATATTTTTATAGCACCACCTTTATGTATTACCAAAGCTCAAATTGATGAAGGATTAGCAATTATTTCTCAGGCGATTTCTATTGCCGATGAGTATTGTAATTAAAACTGAAATATTTTTGTGCCGCATTCTTTGGCTCTTTTGAAAATAGCTTTTTGTAAATGAAATAAATGCGAAATATTTTATTGAATGTTGATGTACATTTATTAAATTTCATCGAAGTCTTAAATATTGCGTAATATGGCAAAAGTGTTAACCACAAATAAATTATCAAAACGTTATGGAACTTTGCAGGTCCTTAAAGATGTATCTTTAGAGGTGGAGCAGAGTTCCATTTTTGGTTTACTCGGTCCGAATGGAAGTGGCAAAACCACAACCTTAGGAATAATTCTTGATATCATTCCGCAAAACACGGGAACCTATAAATGGTTCGATCAAGAACCAACAAATAAGCTTCGGAAAAAGATAGGTGCAATATTAGAGACACCAAATTTTTTGGGATATTTATCTGCTGAAAGAAACCTGAAAATTTCGGCAGATATAAAAGAAGTCCCGTACTCGGATATAGACAGGGTATTAAAAATTGTGGATCTTTTTGAAAGAAGAAAGGATAAATTCAATACATTTTCACTTGGAATGAAGCAAAGATTAGCAATTGGCGCTGCTCTTCTCGGGAAGCCAGAAGTTTTGCTTTTAGATGAACCTACAAATGGACTGGATCCACAGGGAATTGCCGATATTAGAAAGTTAATTCTTCTTGTTGCCAACCAGGGAATCACAATAATTCTTGCAAGCCACATGCTTGATGAAGTACAGAAAGTTTGCACCCATGTGGCAATAATAAAAAAAGGTACCCTTCTGGTTCAGGGAAAAGTTAATGAAATACTTAGTGGTGGTGATATGCTTGAACTCAGCGCAGATAATATGGAAGAACTTCATAAAGCTTTAAAAGAATATGCAGTTATTGTTGATGTAAAAAAAGAATTAGATAAATATGTTGTAAAACTATCTCATAAAATTTCCAATGCTGAAATAAATAAATATTTTTTCAATAAAGGTATTGCGTTAACACATCTTGCCAGCAAAAAGAAAAATTTAGAAATGCAATTTTTAGAAATAACAAATTAAAATGTATAGATTACTCAAAATAGAATTTCAAAAATTACTTTATAGCAGTTCCTTCTGGGTCATACTGGGATTGTATATTGTTCTTTTAGCCCCTATTGCCTTTGGGTTTGAAAACATTCTGAAATCGGTAAGTTTTGATAATGGAAATCATCAACAGCCTTCTATGTCAAGCCTACTACTACAAGGGTATTCTATCTTCAATTTCCCAGAAGTTTGGCTTAACATGGCTTATCTCGCAAGCTGGTTCAAGCTACTTCTTGCAGTTCTTGTGGTGATATATGTTACTAATGATTATAGCTATAAAACCTTAAGACAAAATATAATTGATGGAATGAGTAAATGGGAAGTAGTTTTTGCAAAAGAACTTGTAATTTTAGTATTAAGTTTTTTAGCAGTCATTCTTCTTATTTTATTAACACTCATTCTGGGTAATTATCAGGACAACATAAGTATATTCAGCGGTTCAAGTATTGTATTAGCTTATTTCTTTTCATTACTTCTATATTTAAACTTTGCTTATTTTTTAAGCTCATGGCTCAAAAAATCAGGTTTTGTGATAGGCATTTTGTTTTTATATACACTTGTAATTGAAAATCTCATATCATTCAAATTACCGGAAAATATTACTAGGTTTTTTCCCATGAACCTAATTGATAAAATGATTCCCAATCCGTTAGGAAAATTGTTTGGACAAAATATTGATTCTGATTTTTCAGTTCTAAATATTGGATTTTGTGTTTTTTATTCATTGTTATTCATTGCTTTGAATTATTGGATGCTAAAAAAAGGTCACGCTGGAAAACAATGAGATTATTCTATACTAACATAAATGAAAAGCTTCAACATCCCCGATTTTTATAAAAGTCCTGTAATTTCCAAAGTAAAGGAGATTCAGAAAATACTCGATCCTCGAAAGAGTGATTTCAGTCCTACATTGCTCGATTTTGGTCCTGTTCGATTTTATATTGCCCGTCATTTTGGTTTTTGTTATGGCGTTGAAAATGCCATTGAAATTTCCTATAAAGCAATTGAAAATAATTCAGGCAAACGTATATTTTTGCTTAGCCAGATGATTCACAATCAGAATGTCAATAGGGATTTGATGCAACGTGGCGTTCTGTTTTTAATGGATACTTCCGGCAATCAGATTATTCCTTTTTCTGAACTTACAAAAGAAGATATAGTGATAATTCCTGCATTTGGAACTACATTAAAAATTGAAGAACAACTGAATAAAATTGGTATTGAAGTCCGCAAATATAATACTACCTGCCCTTTTGTAGAGCGTGTCTGGAAAAAGGCGGAAAAGTTAGGTGATGAGAAATACACAATAATTATTCATGGTAAACATAATCATGAGGAAACACGTGCTACATTTTCCCGCAGTGAAAAAAATGCGCCATCTATTATCGTAAAGGATATTAAGGAGTCACGAGTTTTGGGTGAATTTATTTTGGGCAACCTCTCCATTGATAAATTTGAGGCAGTTTTTAAAGGGAAATATTCTGATAATTTTAATCCAATCAAAAATTTAATCAAGGTGGGAGTTATTAATCAAACTACTATGCTTGCCAGCGAAACACAGGAAATAGTTGATTATTTTAAAGGCATTATGGTTAAAAAATATGCAAGTGCAAATTTAAAAGATCATTTTGCAGATACCCGCGATACCCTTTGTTATGCAACCAATGAAAATCAGGATTCAACGCTAGGATTACTTAAAAAAAATGCTGATTTAGCAATTGTAGTAGGTGGTTACAACAGTTCAAATACCTCGCATATTGTTGAATTGTGCGAACAGAAATTACCTACCTACTTTATTTCATCTGCCGAAGAAATTGTTTCTAAGTCCAGAATCAATCATTTCCACTTTTCGGATCAGAAACATTTAGTTACAGATAATTTTTTAACTGCAAAATCCCCTGTTAATATTTTACTTACAAGCGGTGCATCCTGCCCTGATTCATTGGTGGATGAGGTTTTGCAAAAGATAGTTTCATTTTACCCTAATTCAAAAAAAGTGGAGGATGTGATTAGGGAATTGAAAATCTTTAACAGATAATTGACACGAATTTCACGAATTTTATATTTTAATTCGTGAAATTCGTGTCAGAAAAAATATTTGGGCGAATGAGATTAAAGCCCAAAAACAGCCTCCGCTAATCCCACTTCATCAAAGGTTACAGGCAATACACAGTTTTCGACACCAAGTTCTAATAATTTCTTTTCTGTTGATTTTCCAATTGCAATTACTTTTTGAGTAGATGAAATTTTCCACTTCTCAAAAAATGATGCAACATTCGAAGGGCTTGTAAATACAAGAACTTCCGCTTTGGGAAGTGTCTCATTTTCTTTTTTTACTGTTTCGTAAACCACTAAATCAGTTAATTTTTCTGCGTCTGCAAATTGTTGTTGAATGGTACGCAAACCGCCTTTTGCCTGCGGAAATAGTACTGTTTCAATACCAACTGCTTTTGCGAATTTTTTTCCAACCACTTTTGTATCACTTATGGAGCCTACAAAAGCTGCATTTCTATTATGTTTTTTTAATACTTGTTCAGTTGATTTTCCAATGACCCCAAATTTTGTTTTAGGTTTTAATTCAGGATTTTGTTCAAAGAAAAAATCAACTGCATTAGAACTTGCAAAAAATACCCAATCGCTGGGCGGCGTTTTAGAAACGGCAACTTTTTTTGTTTCAATGAATGAGATACCATGTACCTTATATCCATTGCCTTGTAACACATTTTTGAAAAATGAATCCTCACTCAGGTCACGCGTAATGATTACGGATGTTGGTTGTATTGATTTTATTTTTTCAACAATTTTCTCTGCAAGCCCTTCATCACTATATGATTCAAAGTAAACCCTTTTAGGCATTGAATTCCAGGTATCTGCTTTTGAAGTCCATACCTTAAACTTATTATCCTCTTTCATGCAATATACACCTAATGGCAGTTGGCAGCCACCATCCAACAGATTAAGGACTTTGCGTTCAATTCCAATAATATCCTGAACTTTCTCCGAATTTAATTTGTTGATGATTTCAAACAATTCATGATCTTCTTCACGAATTTGTAATCCTAATACACCTTGAGCAGGAGCAGGGATAAATTCTTTCGGATCAATACGAATCACTTTGAATTCACTGAGATTAATTTTCAAACGTTCAATTCCGGCAGCAGCAAGTAGAATAGCATCATATTTTTTATCACGTAATTTCTGAATACGTGTTGGAACATTGCCTCTCAAATCTGAAATTTGAATATCATTACGG
>JAVHPR010000354.1:0-9501 GCA_036170695.1 Bacteroidia bacterium | reverse complement strand
TTTCATCCAAGGTGCTTTGTTCGAGCAAATCGGCAAACCCGATAATGGCATTCATGGGGGTACGAATCTCATGACTCATATTGGACAAAAAAATGTTTTTTGCAATTACAGAATGCTCTGCTTTTTCTTTTGCATCAACTAATTCCAATTCAAGTTTTTTCTTTTGTGTAATATTCTGGCGTATAGCAAAATATTTAAAGGGCTTCCCTTCACTATTTAAAAAAGGTACTATGGTAGCATCAAGCCAATAGAGAGAGCCGTCTTTTGCCTTGTTTTTAACTTCCCCCCTCCATATTTTACCATTGGCAATTGTTGTCCAAAGATTTTTAATAAAAGCTTTGGAGTGGTAGCCGGAATTCACCATCCGATGATCATTCCCAATCAGCTCCTCCTTTGTATATTGTGAAAGTTCACAAAACTTCTTGTTCACATATTCAATTATCCCTTTTTGATCTGTGATTGCCACGATGCTTGTTTCGTCTAGTGCGTCTTTATAAAAATTCAAATAATTTTCGAGCGTATCTATTTTTTTCTGAGCTAATTTATTTAACTCTATCTCCAGAAAAGAGGTTTTATTTCTCAGTTCCATTTGTGTAACAACCTGTTGCCCAAGGGTAGTTAATGCCACTTTTTGCTCTGGGGATAATTTTCTTGGTACACTGTCAATAACGCATAAGGAACCTAGTTTGTAGCCTTGTGGATTTTTTAGAGGAACCGCCGCATAGAATCGAACATTTGGCTCCCCGGTAACAAGTGGGTTGTTTCTGAATCTGTTATCATTTAGTGTGTCGGGGATTTCAAAGAGTACGTCTTCATTAATCGTAATTGTTGAAAATGAAATGTCCCTTGGAATCTCAGATATGTCCAAACCCACCCTGGACTTAACCCACTGCCTGTCAGAGTCAATAAAAGAAATCAGCGCCATTGGCGACTGGCAGATAAATGATGCAAGATTAGTGATACGATCAAATTCATCTTCGGGTAAAGTATCCAGAATTTGATATTTACTCAGAGCAATTAATCTCTCTTCTTCGTTGGTAATTGCTGGATTTTTCATTTTTGTATGTGTTTTAATTTAAAATCAAAAATAGAATTTGAATTGTTTTCTCATCCTTCTATTGTAGAGATTACTAACTAAACTCCGCTTACCCACTATACATCCCTATACGCTATTCGAAATTGTAAATTAAAAAGCTATAAATATTTTATTTTTGCCGAACGCCATCAAATCATAGCTGAAATCCAATGTCGAAGTTTTTGTGGGAAAAACTTCAGGATACCCTATTGATTCAATTTGAATACGATTAAAGTTAGTGAAATAACCGTTGTGGATTATTATGTTTTCGATATCAGGTAAAATTTGTCGGACATTCTATTAGTTAAATCTGTCAGATGAAATTTCGAAAAAACAAGGGAATTTAAAAACATTTCAGAGCTTAAAAGTTGAAATAGACCTAAAACAAATTTAATTTTTGAAAAAAGGCGTTTTTATAGGTTCGTCCTAAAGGCAATAATTTTTCTCCTAAAGAAATAGTTTCATCTTCTATTTCAACTATTTTATCCAGCCGGATAATATAGGAATTGTGAATTCGTGCGAAATCAATTTTCTGCAACCTGCTTTCAACAGATTTCATGGTGGCCAAAATGGTAAATCGTTCTTTAGGAGTGTAGATATTTATATAATCCCCCATGGCTTCAATATATATGATATCTCTTGCATTTACCCTGATCAGGCGGGAATCCTTTTTTAGGTATAATTCATCAGAATTCCTTTTACTTAATTTAATACTCTCTTTTATATCTTTCGCTCTTTGGACAGCTTTTAAAAAACGTGTAAAATCTATCGGTTTAAGAAGAAAGTCCGTAACGTCGTAATCATATGCTTCTGCAGCATACTCCTTGTTTCCGGTAACAAAAATTACCTGTGGCATTTTAAAGTTTTTGACAATATCAAAACCGTTCATATCAGGCATTTCAATATCCAGAAAAACAACATCAATGTCTTTGGTCTTTTCTAAAAGATTCAGAGCGTCAGCTCCATTGTTGGCGATGCCAAGTATAGTTATAAAATCAACCTTTTCAATACAATGTTTTATTGATTTTATCGCCATTTCATCGTCATCTACAATAATACAATTCATGCTGTTTTTTTTATGAGATTAATTAATATCTTTCAAAGTCTGTATGTTTTACATTGCTAAATTACTTAATAGTAATAACTTTTTCTTCCTGTATTTTCATAAATCCAATAGGGTTTGCAAATTTTTCATACCCTTCGCTAATCAGTAAATGTTCAAATTCGGTTTTTGAATCCGGATCAACCGTTATTAATAAACCTCCATTGGTTTGAGGATCGCATAAGGTAAATATTTGCTCTTCAGTTATGCCACCTACTTTTGATTCAAAACTGTTCCAGTTCTTTTGCGTATTGCCGGGCATACATTTTTGTGAAGTGTAAAAATCCAATCCTTCAAAAAGTGGAACCTTTGAGTATGTGATTTCGGCTGATAAACAGCTTCCTTCTGCCATTTCAATTAAATGTCCAAGCAATGCAAAACCGGTAACATCTGTCATTGCATTAACTCCTTTAAGGTGTGAAACCTTTTCACCAAGCTTATTTAATTGCATCATTTGCTTTGGCGCGATGCCAATATGCTCTTCCTTTAAGATTCCTTTTTTACAGGCAGTGGAGAGAATTCCAACACCAATTTTTTTTGTAATATAAATCAAATCGCCTTCTTTAGCAGTATTGTTTTGTTTTAGATTTTTTAAATCAACCATACCGCTAACGGCTAATCCAAAAATAGGTTCAGGGCTATCAATACTATGTCCACCGGCAAGTGGAATTCCGGCTTCTGCACAAATGATGCGCGCACCTTCAATCACCTGTTGGGCAAGCTCAACAGGAAGTTTGTTAATGGGCCAGCCAAGTATAGCAATTGCCATCAGTGGTTTTCCGCCCATTGCATAAACGTCACTAATAGCATTTGCCGAAGCTATTTTCCCGAAATCCAATGCATCATCTACTATAGGCATAAAAAAATCTGTTGTGCTGATAAGCCCTTGTCCATTGCCCATATTATAAACCGCAGCGTCGTCCTTGCTGCTATTTCCAACAATTAATTTGTCATAATGAGGAGCAACAAAATTTGATTTTAAAATTTCATCCAATACACCGGGAGCAATTTTACAGCCGCATCCCCCTCCATGACTGAATTGTGTTAGCCTTATTTTCTGATCTGTTATCATAAATGTTTATAAATTGCTGTTTGTTTATTGCTTATTCCCTATTCCCTATTCCCTATTCCCTATTTTCTTTAATACTTCTGCCGCAATTTCCTCCACATTCAAATTATCAAAAGGGTAAGTGGTAACTGTTTCTGCATCACGTTTGTTTTTTCCGTAATCGTATGTTTTATCGTAATATTTTAAACATATTTCAAATGCAGTTTTTATATCTCCGCAATCAATCGCCTCTAGTGCTATATTAGTGTCCACACCTCCTAGTTTCTTTGTGATTCGTCTGATTGCATCTTTTAATTCTTCAGGAGCAAATTTACCATATTCCTTTGTTAAATAGTGTAATCGATTCTCAAATGGAATATCCAGAAAAAAAGTGCGGCTTCTTCTCATTTTTTCAAAAAAGACTCTTGGAATCGCCTTGCTTCCTATCATGCCGCTTTCATCTTCTAACCAGAGAGGTTTGTTTTTGTCTGTTTTATGAAGTTGAAAAAATAATTCGTTTTCAAACATTTCTTGCGTTGGTTGTGGCTTTTCGCCCAATGCCCCGAAAGAAGACCCTTTATGATGGGCTAAGTACTCTAAATCAATTACCTGTTCTCCCAGATTAATAAATTCCTTTAAAATTTTGGTTTTTGCAGAGCCCGTTCTTCCTCCTAAAATAAGTATTTCCCGTTCATCATTAAAACTTTCCAATATCATTCTGCGGAATGATTTATAGCCGCCACGTAACAAAAAAACTTTATATCCATAAAGCTCCAATAGCCACGCAACACTTGCACTGCGCATTCCTCCGCGCCAGCAATGAACTAAAAATGTATTTTCATGAGTTATTTTTTTTGCATTATCGGCAAGTGTCTTCATCTTTGGCCCGAAAAAGGCTAAGCCCTTATTTACGGCAGATTCACGGTTTATTTGTTTATAGGCTGTACCTATTATTGCGCGCTCTTCATCTGAAAATAAGGGCAATGAATATGCACCGGGAATATGTCCGTATTCAAATTCGCCCGGACTTCTTACATCCAGTATCGGGTGCTGTTCCGATAATTCCAAAAACTCATGTATATTGATAGGTGTCGGCATTGAAACTATTTTACATCTTGCATCAACTTACGGATAATAGGAGAAATAACAATCATTAAAAGACCTGCAATAAGAGCGTAAATTGCTAGTTGTTTGTATCCATCAGTATAGGATTGTAATTTTGTGAGCAATGATGCATTTTCATCAGGACTTGACATTCCGGCACCTAACAGACCTGCGGCATATTGTCCGTAGGCACTTGCTAAAAACCACATGCCCATCATCATTCCGGATAATCTTTTGGGTGATAGCTTTGTCATTATCGACAAACCAATGGGAGATAAACAAAGCTCGCCAAACGTAATTACTAAATATCCTATAGTGAAAATATTTAATGATGTTTTCCCATCTTCACCTGCAAAAAAACGGGTGTAATAGAAGACGAAAAACGCTGCCGCCAGAAACAAAAATCCGATTCCAAATTTTATAACTGTATTGGGTTCAATTTTTCTTTTAATCATAGCAAGCCATAATAATCCTAACAAGGGACTGAAGATGATTACAAATAAAGAGTTGGAAGTATTGTTTATGATGTTGGGATTGATTTCGAAAAACAACAAATTTGAGTGTAAATTATCTTTCGCAAAAAGAGCTAAAGATCCTCCACTTTGTTCGAAGAAAGCCCAAAAAATAATTGAGAACAAAATAAATACAAAAGCTGCAATCAGTTTCTTTTTAGATTTTATTTCATTTTCTTTTGCCGTTTCATAGATAAAATACAGAATTGCCAATGGTCCTATGGTGTACATAAAATAATCCGTGTAATCCGTGTTTTTTATCATGATAAAGATCAGCGGAATGCTAATCAATGCACCGGCATAAACTGCAATTTCTCTTGTGTTTCTTTTAACAGCACTTAAATTCAATAAAGGCGAATCCCCTATTGGTCCTAAGGATTTTTTTGTCAACAAAAAAGTTACCAAACCTATAATCATGACAATGGCAGCCGAAAGAAAAGCATAGCTCCAACCGTAATCTTTGCTTGTCCCCAAATAAACACAAACAGCTCCACCAAGTAATGCCCCGATATTTATTCCTGAGTAGAATAGTCCAAATCCAGCATCTCTTCTCGCATCCCCCTCCCTGTACAATTCGCCAACCATAGAAGAAATATTTGGTTTAAAGAATCCCGTTCCAATAATAGAAAGTGTAATTCCGAGGTAGAAAAAATTTTGTGGTGCTGCTGCAATTATCAGATTCCCGCTAATCATTACTAATCCACCGAACAAAAGTGACTTTTTAAATCCTAAAATTTTATCTGCAAAAATTCCTCCTATAAAAGTGAAAGCATAAACAAAGGCTTGAATAGCGCCATATTTAAGATTCGCATCCTTATCAGACAATGATAAGCCCAACATTTTATCCGCCATAAAAATGGTTAAAACCCCACGCATTCCATAAAAGCAAAAACGCTCCCACATTTCTACCAGAAACAAATACCAGAGTTGTTTCGGGTATTTCCCTTTAAAATCCTGAATTTGATCTAATGTTAGTGGGTTTTCCATTATTATTTTATTCTTTTAAAAAGGTTGTTTAAAATTTGTTGTAAACTGATTCTATATGTAAATGCCATTGTCGCAATAGGTGACAATGGCATTTCAATACAAATATATAATTTAATCTTGGTTAATTTATTAATGAGCAAGCGCAGCCTCAATTTTTTTCAAGCGAAGATTTTGTTCTTCGAGTTGTTTTTTCTGTGCTTCAATTTTAGACTCCAGCATTTGGTTTTTGGCTTGTTCTGTAAGGAGTTCCTTCGACAAACTAATATTTTGACCATTCAACTCTTGTATGGCTTTTACCATAGGGGCGATCAAATCATTGTAACGCACCCCATACATACCTTTATCATCCTTAGAAATAATTCCATTATCGGCTGCGCCCGATGCGTTTAGGAGCTCTACCAAATCCTGAGCGATGAAACCGTACTCCCGTTTTTTACTTTCATCATTGTTGCGAATGTAGGATACCGGTTTTAGTTTAGCAATAAAATCCAAACCAAGGTTTGAACTTTTAATATCCGATTTCCATCTTCTGTCAGAGGTGGTGGTCCAAGCTATTTGAGTAGTTGCAAGTGTAATGGAACTATTTCCGATCCTTACCTGGTTACTGTTTGCTGCAACAGCCACCTGAGCACTGTAGCCAATGGCAATATTGTTTGAGCCTGTAAGACTCATACCCGCATCTTTTCCTAAAGCGGTATTGTTGATGCCGGTGGTATTAAAATAAAGCGCATTGTATCCGCTGGCGGTATTGCCTTCTCCTGTTGTGTTATTAAGAAGCGCAGTCACTCCACAGGCTGTATTATAATTTCCTATTGTGTTGGAATAAAGCGCACTTTTTCCATTAGCGATGTTATAACTTCCTGATGTGTTAGTATAAAGAGCTTCATATCCAGTGGCGGTATTGTCGTTTCCGGTGGTGTTGCCCCAAAGTGCCTGAAAACCAGTAGCGGTATTGTTGAATCCGGTGGTGTTGGATTGAAGTACAGCGTTACCATTGGCGGTATTCTTGTATCCTGTGGTGTTATTATAAAGCGTAGACGCTCCAGTAGCGACATTTTGGAATCCGGTGGTGTTGTTCAAAAGAGAATAGGATCCAGTGGCGATATTACTATTTCCGGTGGTGTTGGAATAAAGCGCAGACACTCCAGCGGCAATATTATTGATTCCAGTGGTATTGGAATGAAGCGCATCCATTCCATTAGCTATGTTACCACTTCCTTCTGTATTAGCATAAAGAGCTTGGTATCCATTGGCGATGTTATCACTTCCTGTGAGATTGGAATAAAGTGCATGGTAACCATTGGCGGTATTGTTGTATCCTGTAGTGTTATTATAAAGAGCGCTTTCTCCGGTGGCAGTATTATAACTTGCAGATGTGTTGGCATAAAGAGCATTGTATCCATTGGCGGTGTTGAAGTTCCCGGTGCTATTGGAATAAAGTGCCATATATCCGTTGGCAGTATTGTTATTCCCTATGTCATTGGAATATAGTGCGAACTGCCCCATAGCTGAGTTATAATTTCCGATGGTGTTGTCGTAAAGAGCGCTTACTCCAAGAGCTGTGTTAGAAACTCCTGTTGTGTTGGAATGTAGGGCTGTTACCCCATTAGCTGTGTTAGAAACACCTGTTGTGTTGTTAATAAGGGCCTCGTCTCCTGTGGCGGTATTAGAATTTCCCGTGGTGTTTAAATAAAGAGCCAAATATCCATTGGCGGTATTTGAATATCCTGTAGTATTGGAATATAATGCATGCCATCCTTCTGCCGTGTTCTGGTTTCCTGTAACGTTAGAAAAAAGTGCTCCTGCTCCATTCGCCATATTGTAGTTTCCTGTGGTGTTTGAATATAAGGCATTATATCCATTGGCAGTATTTTCTTCTCCCGTGGTATTGGAATAAAGTGTAGCCGATCCGTTGGCGGTATTACTTGCTCCTGTAGTATTGTTAAAAAGCGCACTCATCCCAATCGCAGTATTATTATACCCTATGGTGTTGTAAAAAAGTGTACTCTGTCCGATAGCAGTATTTTGTACCCCTGTAGTGTTGGTTTTGAGTGCACTCGATCCGTTAGCAGTGTTCTTGGCTCCTATGGTGTTGGATTGAAGTGCATTTACACCATTAGCGGTATTTTCGGTTCCTGTGCTGTTTGAACTCAGCGCTTCTGATCCATTGGCGGTGTTATAAGTTCCGGTAGTATTAGTATTTCCAGCGTGATAACCCCAAAAGGTATTATTTAACGCAGGGTCTATTCTCCCTGCCTTTTGGTTATTTACTTTTATATTAAAAGGTATATTATCGGTAGTGCCAATAAAGTTAGTTCCGTCCACCGTTCCCCCATTTCCTGTTGTTCCCCAAGCTGTTCCTGAAAAAGTTCCGGTAGCCCCAATTGTTCCGGTAGCCCCAATGTAACCATTATTACCGGTGGCTCCATTTGTTCCGGCAGTGCCAGTGACACCTATAATACCCTGTAGTCCGGGTGTACCATTAGTTCCAGTTGCACCTATAATACCCTGTAGGCCTGGTGTACCGTTAGTTCCAGTTGCACCAATGGATCCGTTAGCTCCTGTTGCACCAATGGATCCGTTTGCTCCTGTTGAACCAAATGAACCATTATTACCTGTTGCTCCAATTGATCCGGTAGTGCCTGTTACACCTTGTATTCCGGATGTTCCGTTTGCACTAAACAAGGCATAAGGCACACTCAATAATTCAGAGGTTCCGGAAATGGTATAAGTCGTGCCACCGGTTGGGTCAGTTTCTGTTTTAATAAAATAAGGACCCGCAGCCCAGTTTATAACCGAAAAAGAACCGGTAATAACTGTTCCACTTCCTATTTCGAGGCTCACTAAACCGTTGGCATTGGTGCTTGTGGTTTGGGTTTCTACATATATTGCTGAACCTGACGAAGACCCCTGCAAAATACTTATTTTCATACCCACAGGGCTTGATGTAATGAGCGCATTGCTACTATTACGGATTACAGCCTGGTAACTCATTTTTTGTGGCGCTTGTGCAAAAGAGTTGAAAGTTAAGAGTTGAAAGTAAAAAACTGCTGTGATAGATAGAATTACTTTTTTCATTTGTTTTAGTTTTTAATGATTTTAAATATTTTTACTTCTTTGTTGTTGTTAATTACTTTTAAAAAATAGGTAGCTGCTGCGTAATTTACCATTGAGATGATTGATGAGCCTTCGCTTACCTTTTGTGTTTCTAATAGTTTTCCGCTGATGTCATATAGTTGAAAGTTCAGCGTTGAAAAATCAGCGTTATTGACATTTAATGTTAGAAAATCAGTTGTAGGATTAGGATACGCAGAAAAATCTAAGGTAATACCAAAAGCGTCTTCTAAACTTGTTACTACCATAATTTCGTAAGGCTGATGAACCCCTTGCGATTCCGAACCATTTGACCCTGTGTTGGTGTTGTAGCTAACCTGTCCAACGGAGTAGCTTACAGATCCTCCGCTACCTGAAGCATTATTGCCTGTGGCTGTTGTAGCCTGCTGTGCAGATACAGTTGAAAGTCCTATGCCCCAAAAAAGTAGGGTAATTATTTTTTGTTGTTTTTTTTTCATTTTATTATTCCGTTTGATTGCATTTATTCCTTGTTTCAAAATTATACAATTGCTTATCTGCTTTAGACATGTAAAAAAATAGTATCTTAGCTCCTTATGAA
>JAVHPR010000353.1:0-9690 GCA_036170695.1 Bacteroidia bacterium | reverse complement strand
TCACTTTTACAAGGTAATCAAGAATAGCTTTTGCGCGGTTCTCCGATAATTTCTGATTGAATTCTGCCGATCCTTTTGAATCGGTATATCCCGAAATTTCAATTTTCAAACTAGGCACATCATTTAATAATTTTGTTAAGCGCTCCAACTCATTGGTAGACTCTGCACGAATAGTAGATTTCCCGTAATCAAAGAAAATATTTTTCAAAATAATTTTACTTCCTACTTCTACATTTTTCAATGCCACATCTTTCACCACTTCCTGAAAGGCCGCAGTTAAAGGAATGTCAAAGTTTTCGGAATGAAATAAATAATTTTCTTTTTTTACGGCGATACCATAATTTTTACCTGCCGGCAATGAAACTAAATAGTTTCCGGAAGAGCTATTGGATGTAAAGCTGGCTATCACTTCGTTCTTAAGATTATCTACAATTTCGATAGTTGCTTCCAAAGGTTTTTGAGTTAATCCATCAGTTATCACCCCTTTTAAGATGGTCAATTGGGCTTCTTTAATAACGATGGTTGGTGCAATCACAATTTCTTTAACAGGTGCAGCAAGGCTGGCTAAAAGGTTGTCTTCATTATTTAAAATCATAGGTTTTTCAGGACCAAGGAAAGTGATCATATAAATATCTTTTTCGCCCAGACCTTTTTCATTGAATGAAGAATAGTAACCATGTTTTCCACTTGCCGAAATCACAAAAAACACATCGTCATCAGTTGTATTAACAGGATAGCCAAGGTTTACAGGTTCGCTACATTTTCCATTTTCAAAAACTGATTTAAAAATATCATAGCCCCCCATTGTTTTGTGCCCCTTTGAACTGAAATATAATGTTTTGCCATCAGGGTGGATAAATACACCTTCTTCGGTATATTTTGTATTGATTGTCGGTCCAAGGTTGACAGCTTTGCCCCATCTGCCTTTTTCATCTTTGGTTGAAATATAAATATCCCTATCGCCAAAACTGTCTTCCGGTTTATCAGAAACAAAATAGACGGATTTTCCATCAGGAGAATAACAAGCTGATGATTCGTGAAATTCTGTATTAATATTTTTATTCATGCGCTCTGGTTTACTCCATGCAGCACCTTTTAATTCCGATTCATACAAATCGCCATTATTTTTTCCAATATAAATCAGAAATTTTTGTCCATCAGCTGACATACCTGCGTTCGCATCATGATCGTCTGTATTGATTGGTGGACCCATATTTAATGCAGGAGTCCATTTACCATCCTTTTTTGTTGAAGTGTAGATATCTTCAAAATATTCATTAATACCTGGATCCATTTGCCCACCGGTAGTATTTTCCTTACGCGATGTAAATAGCATCACCGATTCATCAGCGGAAATCACGGTTCCATAGTCAGGGTATTTTGAGTTAATTTCAGGACCAACATTATCAATAAATACACGTACAGGATTTTTCACGAGTTCTTTACCTGTTTCAGATTCATCAATTTGTTTGTCGGCATCATCAATAAGCTTTAAAGCCTCAGCATCAGATGGATTTAAGGATTTCTGAAATGTTTTAAATTCACCAATTGCTTTATCCCACTGCATATCCAGATGGTATGCTTTACCGAGTAAGTAATGTATTTGTGGATCAACATTGGGATTAAGTTTATATGCTTTTTCAAGAAATGGAATTGATTTTAATTTGTTACTTGAAGACAAATAACATTTACCAATTTTGAAATTTAGCAAAGCATTATTAGGATTAAATTGAAACGCTGCTATATAGTGATATACAGCTAATTTGTAGAACATTGGTCCTTGTTCAAATAATCTGTCCCCGGTTTCCAGTCTGTTTTTTGCATCTCTTAAACCAGCTTTATTGCTTGCGAAGTTATCGCCGGTAAACTCGATATTTTGAGCAAAAGCTGAGCATGACAGCACGACAGCAAGTATTAACAGTGTTTTTTTCATATGTATAAGTTCATTAGTCATATAATTTTTTCAATTTGAAAATTAAACAATTTGAAAATTAGCACATCGGCAAATTAGCACATTAGCAAATTAATTACAATCTCCTGTATAATTTTTAGCTGATTCAACGCCAAGTTCAAATGCTTTTTTCCAATCAGAACATGCACCGGCGTTATCACGAAGCATTTCTTTTGCTATTCCTCTGTTTAAATAAGAATAACCATAATTCGCATTTAGCTGAATTGCCTTTGTGCAGTCTTCGGAAGAACCTTTATAATCTTTTATTTTGAATTTTGCAGTAGCGCGGTTATTGAAAGCATACGCATAATCCGATTTTAATTTAATCGCTTTAGTGAAATCTTCAATCGCCCCGTCATAATCGCCGGCATCATATTTTGCGCTGCCGCGATTGTTATAGGCAATGTAATAGTTTTCTTTTTTGTTAATCGCTTCCGTATAATCACTAATCGCTGCTTTGAAATCACCTTTTTTACGTTCCGCACTTGCTAAATTATTATAAGTAAATCCCATACCGGAATTAGCTACCAAGGCTTTTTTGTAATCGGCAATTGCACCATCGAAATCTTCTAGCTGACGTTTAGCACTACCACGGTCGTTAAAAGCATAAGCATAATCCGGTTTAATACGTATGGCTTGTGTAAAATCATCAACAGCTCCTTTATAATCAGCATTTTCAAACTTAATTCCACCACGGTAATAATAAGCCTGTGCATGATCTGATTTTATTTCAATGGTTTTGGAATAGTCAGTTAAAGCACCTGTTTTATCCTCAAGAGCATATTTTGCCTGGGCACGGCTGAAATAGCTGTCGGGGTTTTGTACTAAAGCAATGGATTTGTCAAAATCAGACATTGCATCACTATACGCTTTCATTTCAAATTTAGTGCTGCCACGATTATAATATGCCTTTTCAAAATCGGCTTTAATGGCAATAGCGTTATCAAAATCTTTTAAAGCATCGGCAAAATTCTTACTTGCAAAATTTGCAATGCCGTTGTTATAGAATTTTTCGGCATCCTGAGAGCCATCATCCAATATTTTGGCTTTTACGGTATCTGTTTGTGCACTAATATTATGTATGGTAAATACACAAAAAAACGCAAGTACTATTTTATTGATTTTCATATCGGAAGTGTTTTTTGAATGCACTAAATGTAGTTAGATTTTTGTTACCGATAACAGCATTCCTATTCAAAAAATTACTATTCATAATTCATCTTCCCAAAACCAAACAAAATCCTTAAGTTTGCGCTTCATTTCGCAATATTATGACACAGGCAATAAAACAAAAATCACCTTTACTGACAATTTTTTTAACTGTGTTTATCAACCTGTTAGGAGTGGGTATAGTAATACCTGTAATAGCCCCATTATTGCTTGTCCCAACATACAATATGCTTCCGATGGAGACGAGTCAGGAAACTCGCTCAATTATACTCGGGTTTTTAATAGCTGCATTTCCACTGGCTCAGTTTTTTGGAGCTCCGATGTTAGGTGCTCTTTCTGACCGTTTTGGAAGGAAAAAGTTTTTAGCGATTTCTGTTTTTGGAACCCTGATTGGTTATTTGCTTTTTGCGTATGCAATTGTCATTCACGATATTTATTTGCTATTCTTTAGCAGAATTTTAGATGGTTTTACCGGTGGTAATATTTCAATTGCTTTTTCAGCTATTTCTGATTTGAGCGATGAAAAAACAAAAGCAAAGAACTTTGGAATGGTTGGTGCTGCCTTTGGTCTTGGATTTATTCTTGGCCCATTTATGGGTGGGAAATTAGCTGACCCTAATGTTGTTTCATGGTTTAGTGCTTCCACACCATTTTGGTTTGCAGCAGGATTAACAGCACTAAATTTGATATTTGTTTTTGTTTCATTCCCTGAAACTTTGAAAGAAAAAAATAATACGCCTGTTAGTTTATTTTCAGGTATTCGTAATATCAATACAGCATTTCGACATAAACATTTCAGGACCATATTTGCGGTGGTGTTCTTAATGACCTTGGGTTGGAATTTTTTCACTCAGTTTTTCTCGGTTTTCCTGATCCATAAATTTGACTATAAAGATTTTTCACAAATTGCCAATATCTTCGCTTTCATTGGTATTTGGATTGTTGTTGCTCAAGGCGGACTGCAACGCCCAATAACAAAAAAATATCCTTCATTAAGTATCATTCGGGTAACGGCACTATTGATTGCAATTAGCTTACCGATGCTTTTATTTCCTTCATCAATCCAGGTAACTTATATCTTTTTTATTTTACCTTTTATTTCCATTTTTCAAGGACTTACCCAGCCAAACCTTACGGCTGTTGTTTCAAATCAGGTTGGAGGAAATGAGCAAGGACAAATATTGGGGATTAATCAATCCATACAATCATTAGGAATGGCTATTCCACCTATTATTGATGGTTACATACATACATTAAACCCGAATTTACCAATTGTAGTGGCTTCTATTTGTACTTTTTTGGGATGGCTTGTCCTTGTTTTATTTTTCAAAGATAAAAAGGAAAAACAGGCTTTTGCGTAATTTGTTTAGTGAATTCAATACCCCTGACAGGGTTTTAAACCCTGTTAGGGTTTCTTTTGTAATGATTTTTGCATGAAAATACAATTTCAAAAAAACAAAAAATAGAAATCTTCTCATTGTTTACTACCCCAAACAGGGTTTGTAACCGTGTCAGTTGATAAAAAAAACAATATAGAAACTTGCTCATTGTATACTACCCCTAACAGGGTTTGAAACCCTGTCAGGGTATCTTAAAAAAAAATTATGAAAAGAACAATTTATTCAATAGCACTTTTTTTAATTACGATTCTTAGCGCATGTGGGGACAGCAAGAAGTCATCCACAGAAAAAAACACCTTTACATCTGAAAAGGTAAAACAGGAAACAAAAAAAGCGAATGCTTTTTTTGATCGTGTATTTGATGCAGCCATTGATCGCGATCCACAGCGTCAAACACGATTAGGAATAAAAAAAGATTATGGGAAATGGACTGATATCAGCGATGAACACATCCAAAAAGAATTAGAAATCATAAAAGCAAATTTAGATTCATTACATAAAAACATAAATGCTGATGCACTGGATGAACAGGCAAAAATCTCCTACCGTTTGTTTGAAAAAGACTGTAATAATAAAATTGAAAATTTCAAATGGCGTTTCCACGATTATCCTGTAACACAAATGCAGGGGATGCATTCCGAACTGCCATCATTTTTAATCAATATGCATAGCATAACAAACAGAAGTGATGCGGAAGCCTATATTTCCAGGCTTACTGGAATAAATGCTTTGTTTGATCAATTAATTGTCAATTTAAAAATTCGTGAAGAAAAAAATATCATCCCGCCAAAATTTGTTTTTCCATATGTAATTAATGATTGTAAAAACATATTGTCAGGTACTCCTTTTGAAAAGAGTAAAGTGATGAATCCTTTGTTGGCAGATTTTATGTCTAAAGTTGACACATTAAAGGTATTGGATGAAGCGACAAAAAAAGAATTGATTGAGAAAGCTTCAGGTGCTTTGATAACTTCAGTAAAACCTGCATATGAAAAGTTAATTGCTTATATGAATATGCTGGAGAAAAAATCAACAACTGATGATGGCGCCTGGAAACTGCCTGATGGTGATGCTTTTTACGATGCTGCATTAAAACAAACCACTACTACCAGCATGACTGCTGATGAAATTCATGAACAGGGATTAAAAGAAGTTGCCCGTATCCATGGTGAAATGAAGGAAATTATGAAAAAAGTAGATTTTAAGAATGATAACCTGAGTGATTTTTTTGATTTTATGCGAATTGATAAACAATTCTATTACTCTAATACTGTCGAAGGCAAAGAAGCATATCGTGTTAAAGCCGTAAAGATAATTGATGACATGAAATTGAGCCTTGATAAATTATTTCTCACGAAACCAAAAGCAGATATCGTAGTAAAGGCGGTGGAGCCTTTTCGTGAAAAGTCATCAGGAGGAGCGTTTTACGAAGAGCCTGCATTGGATGATTCCCGCCCGGGTCGTTATTATATCAACTTATACGCAATGGCAGATCAGGCAAATTACCAGATGGAAGCATTGGCATACCACGAGGGTATTCCCGGACACCATATGCAAATTGCAATTGCGCAGGAATTAACCAATATGCCTAAGTTTCGAAAAAATGAAGGCAATACAGCCTATGTAGAAGGCTGGGGATTGTATTCTGAACTTGTTCCAAAAGAAATTGGTTTTTATCAGGATCCGTATTCTGATTTTGGTCGTTTAGCGATGGAGTTATTCCGTGCAGCACGTTTAGTAGTAGATACTGGCATTCATCGTAAAAAATGGACACGCGAACAGGCTTTAAAATATTTCAAAGATAACACCCCAAATCCGGAAGGAGATAACAAAAAAGAAATTGAACGATACATTGTCTGGCCTTCCCAGGCTACCGGATATAAAATTGGCATGAATAAAATATTAGAGCTTCGTGAAAACGCAAAAATGAAATTGGGTAATAAATTTGATATCCGCGAGTACCACGATGTGGTACTAACATCAGGACCACTTCCAATGGATGTGCTGGAAGATGTGGTAAACGCATGGGTGGAGAAGAAAACAAAATAAAAGAGATATGAGATGTTAGATATGAGATTTGAGATTTGAGAAAAAGGAACTTCTCATATCCCATATCTCGTATCTCAAATCTAAAACATTAAAAAATGGCAAAGAAAAAAGAGAAAAAAGAAAAAAAAACGAAGTCAATACTTACAGAAAAGTCACTTGAGTTTTTACGTAATTATTTGAATAACTCATCGCCAACGGGTTTTGAGTGTGAAGGACAAAAACTTTGGTTGGATTATATCAAGCCATATATCGACGATTATATTGTCGATAATTATGGAACAGTGGTAGGGGTTATCAATCCTGAAGCTGAGTTTAAAGTGGTGATAGAAGCTCATGCTGATGAAATTTCGTGGTTTGTGAATTACATTACCAAGGACGGTTTTATATATCTGTGCCGGAATGGTGGCAGTGATCACATGATTGCTCCTTCGAAACGTGTTAACATTTATACTGAAAAAGGCATTGTGAAAGCGGTCTTTGGATGGCCCGCTATTCACGTTCGTGAGGCAGGAAAAGAAGAGGCTCCATCAATGAAAAATATCTTTTTGGATTGCGGATGCAACTCTGATAAAGAGGTAGAAGAATTAGGTATTCATGTAGGATGTGTGATAACATACGAAGATGAATTTATGGTGTTAAATAATCGTTATTATGTGGGACGTGCTCTGGATAATCGCGCTGGAGGATTTATGATTGCCGAAGTAGCCCGTTTATTAAAGGAAAGCAAAACTAAATTGCCTTTTGGTTTATACATTGTAAATTCTGTACAGGAAGAAGTCGGTTTACATGGTGCCGAAATGATTACTCAATCAATTAAACCTAACATCGCTATCATCACAGATGTTTGCCACGATACACAATCGCCAATGATGAATAAAATAACAAGTGGAAATTTATCATGTGGCAAAGGGCCAGTTCTTACTTATGGACCTGCAGTACAAACTAATTTATTGAAACTGATCATTGATGCAGCTAACAAAAACAAAATATCATTCCAACGTGCAGCAGCGTCAAGGGCTACCGGAACCGATACCGATGCATTTGCCTATTCAATGGGCGGTGTACCATCTGCGTTAATTTCTTTGCCTTTACGTTACATGCACACAACCGTGGAAAGTGTTCATAAGGAGGATGTTGAAAATGTGATAAAGTTAATATTTCATTCACTGAAAGCGATCAAAAACAATCACGATTTTAAGTATATAAAAAAGTGAGGTTTCCTGATCGGTTAGGTGAAAGCATAAGGCTTATCAACGTGTTTATACAGAAGCATATAAATAAAAATTCATCTGTTTCGTACTAAAATTAAGACCTGACAGTTTTTTAAAACCTGTCAGGTCTAAACTAAAAAAAATAGTACTGTTTTAAAAAAATGCCTCCTACTGAATTTTCAGTAGAAGGCATTTTTCATTCTTATTCAGCCAACAAAGCCTATTCATATTTTGAATTTGAAATGCTGGATGAGAGGAAGTATGTCGAAATGAACAGAAACGATTAAATTCAACCAATTAGGAATTTGCTCGAAGCGTATATACCAAAAAAAATATTCTTAGAACTCACAATAAATAAAACAATCCCAAGTTATAGGATATACATTCCCACCAAACTAATCCTATTTAAATTTTTACTTTTTAATAATCGTTAATTGGAAAAATCGAATGTGATTTTTTGATTCAACCTTTTTATGGATTTTTTATAATCACGACAAATTGATTTGTTCCTGTTATGGAATTTCAAAAGTAAAAGCACCCTAAATACAAATATTCATCTTTTAAACCTTAAAGCCATGGACACAACTCACACATCTGTCGAAAATTTTAATGACCTGGTTTTCGAAAACAGGAACAAAAAATATGGTGCTTACATGATACGTAAATCATATAATGATAACCTGACTTTTGCCTTGTTTTCGTCGGTAACTTTCTTTGGAACAATTGCAATAGTTGCGTTTCTGTTTACTAAAAATAATAGTGACAGTCCGGATATTAGAGGGCAGGTAAATTTCCAGGATTCCATTTCCGTATTTGTGGATATGACACCCATTGAAAAACCGGATGTAAAAATTGAAAAGGAGATCCCCCAAAAAGATATAGCCCCCAAATCGGATAATTTAAATTTAGTAGCATCCGATAATAAAAAAGATTTTATTGAAAAAGGGAATACCGATCTGGTGATAATTAAAGATGGCAAACCAGACGGGTTGGATAGTGTACCTGATGTAATTGGAGTTAAGGTTGAACCTATCCCTCCTGCCTTGCCACCCGATCCTAAACTAATTGTTACTGAGATGCCTGAGTTTAACGGTAATTTGTTTAAATATTTAAGAGATAATTTACAATACCCAAGGATTGCAGTTGACAATTTTACATCAGGTACAGTGGTTCTGCAATTTATAGTTGAATTCGATGGCTCCATCGACAATATAAAAATTTTGCACCCGGTGGAAGATGGTTGTACCGAAGAAGCTATGCGTGTAGTAAAATCGATGCCTAAGTGGAAACCCGGTAAAAATCACGGTGAACCGGTACGAGTACTTTATAATTTGCCGGTAAAATTTACTATTAAATAAACAATGCTGTGTTTATAACTTGATTGTTTCGCAAAAAATTAGCTTCGACATAAATGTAATTTAGCACATCAATTTGGAAATTGGATAATTTAAAGAATGATGTATTTGATTCTCCTATTGGCTCAAAAATAAATTGATACAAAACTAAAATCACGTTTTATAACAAACTAAATTTAAAAAATATGCTTAACTCTGTTTTATTGCAAATTGTAGGTAAAGGTGTCGCAGCTGCAGCTCAGGTAATTGATACCGCGAAAAATGCAACCGGATCAATGGCCTTACCTATTCCTCAACCAACACAAGCATCATTTTCATTGCTCGATTTAGTGTTGAAAGGAGGGTTTATGATGATTCCTTTGGGATTACTTTCTATCCTCACTGTTTATTTCTTTTTCGAACGGTTTATGGTACTCAACAAAGCGTCAAAGCTGGACCATAATTTTATGAATCATATTAAGGATTACATTTATAATGGAAATAGAGATGCAGCCAAAGCCTTGTGTCATAATTCAGCAAGTCCCGCAGCACGAATGGTTGAAAAAGGTGTTGCA
>JAVHPR010000352.1:0-1882 GCA_036170695.1 Bacteroidia bacterium | reverse complement strand
GGAGCTAAGATACTATTTTTTTACATGTCTAAAGCAGATAAGCAATTTAATAAATAAGCAATTTTACAATTGTACAATTTATCAGTAGGCAATTTTTCAATTTCCATTCTCATCCCAATTGCCTATTGCACAATTGTTAAATTGATAAATTTTAGGATGCCTTTCGTCTAAAAAAGTTTTTTACAGGCTCGATATAGGCGTTTGCATCAAATAAGCTACTATCGGAAGTGGCTTTGAAAGTCAGAAAAACACCGATGGGGAATAGAATAGCTGTTGCCAGCCACATGCCCTGATATACTGGAATTTCACCTTCTTTAGCAAGTTTTTCACCGGTTATTGAAAGTATATGAAAAATAATAAAAAAGACAACCGAAATTACAACCGGCATTCCTAAACCACCTTTACGGATAATGGCTCCTAGCGGTGCACCAATGAAAAACAATACAATACAAGCGATTGAGAGCGTGAATTTACGGTGCCATTCAACTAAGTATTTCAGCTTTGAGAATTCTTCACCATTAGATTCATTTAAAATAGATTCTGAATAGGCCTTGGCGCTGCGGGTAATATTGGTGGCACTTTCAATAATGCTCAATTGTCTTGAGCGGGTGAAGATTGCGAAAGAATTTGTATCAGATGCTTTAATTTTTGCAGAATCCAACAGGTTAAAAAATTTGCTTGACTTGGAATAATAATTTTGTTTCAATTGTTTTGTAAAATTAGCTTTCCGTTTTTCATTTTTTAATCCCAATGAATCCACAGCCTGCCTCAACTGAGAAATGTTAAGCATCTGATAATTATTTTTAAACAAATCTTCGTTGGTACGTGACATTTTAAACTTCGACAAATCAAAATGTATAATTCGTTGCTCAAATTTATCCCTGACCAAAGGGCGTGTAATCAAATCTTTAGGGTTATCAACCATCTCCTTATAACTTACACCATCATTTAAGGTAAGTACTAAAAACATTTTGTCAACCGTTTCTTCCATTTTACCACTTTTTGCTGACAAAACAATATTATTACCTTGCATGGCTCTATGGTCATATATTAAGATTTCACTCAGTGATTTATTGTCCTTTCCTTTTTTGCCAACGCGGATACTAAACCCTTCCAAACTATTGTTAAATATTCCTTCCTTAAATAATAATGCAGGTTTTGATTCACGCACGTCGTACAATAGTGAACCGGCTTTTAAATTTGTATATGGCAAAATAGTATTTGAAAAATAAAATGCGCAAATAGATATAAAAAGTGTTGTGAAAATTAACGGAGTCATTATTTTTTGTAAAGATAAACCTGAACTTTTCATAGCTGTAAGTTCAAAATGTTCACCCAGGTTTCCGAAAGTCATTAAAGATGAAAGTAATATGGCAAGAGGCAAGGCCATTGGGACAGTAGTAAGTGAAAAATAAAAGAACAATTCAGATAAAATGCTAAAACTTAAGCCTTTCCCAACAAAATCATCAATATATTTAAAGATGAACATCATAAAGAAAACAAACATTGCAATGAAAAAAGTCATTACAAAAGGTCCTACGTATGATTTTAAAATAAATTTATGGATCGTTTTCATAAGGTCGCAAATATACTAAAAACTATAATTTTATTGATGTCCAGGGTGTACGACAAATTTCCTTAACTTCATAATTTAAGAAGCCTTCGCACATATTTCGACAGGCTCAATATGACTTGCGCGCCGTCAGTCAGAGCTTGTCGAAGACCTTGGGTAGCCATTTATTTTTGAAAGTTCCAAAACGAGCTTGTCGAAATATTTGCGATGGGCTTCCTAACTATTCGATATAGAATTATATTTGATAATAAAACTATATAACTAAAGTTTCGGTGTTATTAACAATTTGATTGTCAACAACTTAACTCT
>JAVHPR010000351.1:0-1888 GCA_036170695.1 Bacteroidia bacterium | reverse complement strand
AGGAGCTAAGATACTATTTTTTTACATGTCTAAAGCAGATAAGCAATTTAGTAAATTCGTTTTTTACTCGTTATTAGTAACCATTGAACTACCTTTGCAATCCATTAATTCCTTTATTGTGACTTTCGACGACCTAAATTTAAATAAATCCTTATTAAGCGCATTAGACGACTTAGGGTATATCAATCCAACACCCATACAGGAAAAGGCGTTCCCTGTGATTATGTCGGGGAATGATTTGGTGGCCGTTGCTCAAACAGGTACCGGTAAAACATTTGCTTATTTATTGCCTTTATTAAGGCAATTAAAATATTCGGATCAAAAGCACCCGCGAATCTTAATAGTTGTGCCTACACGGGAGTTGGTTTTGCAAATTGTTCAGGAAATTAAAAAACTGACGGCCTATATGAATGTTCGTTATCAGGGCGTTTATGGCGGTACCAATATCAACACTCAAAAACAATTGGTGTACAACGGACTTGATATTTTAGTTGCCACACCCGGTCGATTAGTAGATTTAGCCCTCACCGGACTTTTGCGATTAAAAGACATTCAGAAACTAGTGATTGATGAAGTAGATCAAATGCTGAGCCTTGGTTTTCGCCAACAATTGATTAGTTTTTTAGATTCATTACCAGTTAAAAGGCAAAACCTCATGTTTTCTGCAACCATGACAGAAGATGTGGAGAAAGTAATATCAAAATACTTTAATGAACCGCAAAAAATAGAAATAGCAGCGCATGGTACTCCGCTTGAGAAAATCATTCAAATGGCCTATCATGTTCCTAATTTTAATACAAAAGTAAACCTGTTGGAGTATTTGCTTTTTAATGATGCAGAATTGAGTAAAGTGCTGGTTTTTGTGGAGAATAAAAAATTAGCAGACAGGTTGTATGAACAAATGGAAAAGAAATTGCCAGATCAAGTGGGGGTTATACATTCAAGCTTATCTCAAAATAATAGAATTAGCGCCCTCAAAAATTTTCATGAAGGACGAAAACGCGTATTAATCGCAACGGATATTATTGCCCGTGGTTTGGATATTTCGGATGTTACGCATGTCATAAATTTTGATACTTCCAGGTTGCCCGAAGACTATATTCATCGCATAGGAAGAACCGGAAGAGCTAATAAAGCAGGAGTTGCCATATCATTTATCAACGAAGCCGAACAAGCATTTCAAGAGGGAATAGAACTATTGATGAACAAGAGAATACCGATGGAACTGATCCCGTCTGAAGTGCAAATTTCAAAAGTATTTACGGAAGAAGAGAAACCGTCGATAATAGATAAGAATCTGAGAAGGATAGCTGCCATTAAAACTCCGGTTGGCCAAGGTGCTTTTCATGAGAAAAAAGAAAAAAATAAAAAAGTAAATCTTGGCGGACCCAGTGTTAAAGACCCTAAAAAAGGAAAATCTACGCGAAAAAATAATGATAAAAGAAGAAGGTGATGTTATTTGAAAATCAATAATAATAAGGCAAAAAGAGAAATCGCTTTAGCAATACCAGATGAAGTAATTATGAATAAAATTTACTACATCAGAGGCCAAAAGGTAATGATAGACAGTGTCTTGCTGAACTTTATGGGGTCGAAACTAAACGATTGAAGGAGCAAGTAAAACGAAACATGGAACGCTTTCCTGTACGTTATATGTTTGAATTGACAAAGGAGAAACCGAAGTTTCAAGGTCGCAAAATGCGACCTTGAAAAGAGGGGGAAATATCAAATATCTGCCATACGCATTTACAGAGCATGGTGTATTGCAATTGTCCAACGTTTTAAAGAGTAAAAAAGCAATAGCGGTTAGTTTAAAAATTATTGATGTATTTATACGGGTCAATCGGAAAAGTTGGGGGATAAATATTTTCAGGCATATATATTAGCG
>JAVHPR010000350.1:0-1889 GCA_036170695.1 Bacteroidia bacterium | reverse complement strand
CTGAAATAAATCACGTAGGAGAGATTAATGCCTTTCATTATGCTTGATAAAGGGCCGTTTTCGCTCGGTTCTATCATAAGGTGAACGTGATTTTCCATCAATGCGTAGTGATAAAGTAGAAATTTATAGCGATTTTTATATTTGTTTAACAATCCTAGATAATATTGATAATCTTTATCGTCAAGAAAGGTTTTTTGTTTGTTGTTGCCGCGCGTTATGATGTGATAAATCAGATTTGACGGCGCTATTCTTGGTGGTCTTGGCATAAACGATTTAATTAGATTTATACGGTTATGTTTACGCCATTTTTATTAAAAAATTCTAAACAAAAGTTAAATTCGTGTAAGTATCAGCGAATTAGTTTCCATTTATAAAAGAAGGGATTAGGTTTTTGTTGCATAACTCAAACCCAATCCCAATGACAAAGTATCAAATAAATAAACTAATATCTATGAAAGAAAGAATTATTGAGAAAGTAGAAAGGAAACAACTAAAAACTCAGGATGGAGCGGATCTGTTGGGAATCACTAGGCAGGGGTTGCTCAAGCTACGAAAACAATACCTCAAGCATGGGATTAAAGCTCTGACAGGACTCAAGAGAGGTCCAAAATCATGGCATCGTCCTTGGAATAGAACAGATGAGGAAATGGAAGATTTTATTATTGAATTTCGCAAAAACAATCCTATGGACGGATCGATCACTATATCGTGGAAACTTGCAGATGATTATGGCATTAACATGCCTTATCAAACTGTTTATCACATTCTGAAGCGAGCCGGATTGATAGAATCAAAGAAGCACAGCAAGAGAGTGTGGCAAGAAGTCGTGGTGTCATTTCCCGGCGAGCGAATACAGATTGATACCTGCTTTCCTTGGGGACATAGCGGTCCATGTGTGATGGAAGCGGTTGATGTTTATAGCCGTTGGGCTTATGGACAGCTTTTTGATCGTGCGACAATGGAAAATGCGGCAAAGTTTGTGAAAATGTTCGAGAAAAGAGCTCCGTTTCAGATCAGTTGTTTCCAACCCGACAACGGATCTGAATTCAAATCATTATTCCAAGAGGCGGTTGAATCTTTGGGTATGATATTCGATCCGATTCCTCCATATAGTCCGAACTGCAACGGACGTATTGAGCGACTTCACCGTACAACTAAATACCGCCTATATTACACGTTTCCGTATGATTTGCCTCTTGAAGAAAAGAACTGTCGTACTGAACTTTATTTCCAATATTATAACTGGAAAAGGCGTCATCAAGGGGTCGGAATGTGCTTGATGACGCCAATGATGAAAATTCATGACTACGTGCTCAAAAACCTAATCCACAATGGAAACTTAAATGTGATACAATACAAAAATAGCATTTACTGTTTTTTTCATATAAAATTGTTAAATTCAGCCGTTATTCTACAGTCGTTTAAGTCTATTGCAAAATAAACAATGAAATATTCACAAAATCCGTCACTATTAAGCGCTTGAAGAAAATGTCATTAAAGTGCGATAATTAAAAATAGAATTTCAATAGGTCAATATTGATGAAATCTGAAGAAGTAACCAAATATACAATTTTTTAACCTTTTTTCTTATGAAAACCTCACAATGGTTTAACCGTGCCTTAGCATACTTTTTAACGGTTGTGGTTGTCGCAACAATGACAATCCAAGTCGCGCCCTATGTAAAAGCGGGACTTGCTGCAGGCGATCATTTCACTTTAACATCCGCGGGCAATGTAGCTTATATGGACTCGGGAGCAACGCTGGTTTTCACTGTAAAAGGCTACAACAACTTAAATGAAGCAAGGGCCTTTTCAGGAGGCGAAAAACCCTGTGTGGAAATAAACGACCCGTCAACTTACTCTCCAAGCATACATGCTGATATAACTGAA
>JAVHPR010000349.1:3396-9773 GCA_036170695.1 Bacteroidia bacterium | reverse complement strand
AAAACACCATCCTGAAAAAATACGATGGACGTTTTAAAGATATTTTTGAAGAAATTTATCAGGCTGATTATAAAACTAAATTTTTAGCAGCCGGTATTGTTTATGAACACCGTTTGATTGATGACATGGTTGCATCCGCATTAAAATGGAATGGAAATTTTGTTTGGGCTTGTAAAAATTATGATGGTGATGTTCAGTCTGACACTGTTGCACAAGGTTTTGGTTCATTAGGTTTAATGACTTCAGTACTTATTACACCTGACGGGAAAACAATGGAAGCGGAAGCTGCACATGGTACCGTAACACGTCACTACCGTGAATATCAGGCAGGCAGACCAACATCAACCAATCCAATTGCATCTATTTTTGCCTGGACACGTGGTTTAGAATTTCGTGGTAAATTAGATAACAATAAAGAATTAATTAATTTCTGTCACGCTTTAGAGCAGGTATGTGTTGAAACGGTTGAATCAGGTAAAATGACTAAAGATTTAGCGATTTGTGTTCATGGTAACAAAGTAACTTTGGGACAGCATTATTTGAATACTGAAGATTTTTTATCTGCAATAGATACAAATTTGCAAGCAAAACTTGAAAAGAAAGTGATCGCATAATTTTCTTAAAAAAAACTAAAACAAAGATTGACTCTTTCCAAAAAGAGTCAATCTTTGTTTTTTAGGTACTCACCGAAATCCGTGATTTACTAAAAAAATAATTTTGGTGTTATTTTTGTATTGATATTAAAATATGAGAACATTAAGTGGTCTATTATTTCTTTTAGCTTTTTGCAGTTCCCTGGTTGCACAAGAAACTACCCATGAAAACAGGGGAACAATAAGAGTTCAAAAGAGAGGGCAGCCCGTCAAAACCCAATTTGATAATGTTAATTATCGACTTTTGGGAATGGATCAATACGGAAATATTCTTGACAGTACTATTATGGAATTTCAAATGTCGGTGAGAATTAAGGGGATTTTTTATACCGAGAAAACTGTTGGTCAGAATCTTAGCTTTCAAATGCAGCAATTGTTAGGCAGGTGCGATCAGAGCTCCAAAATATTTTTCGATAAGATAAAAGCAAAAGATAAATACGGAAACATTATTGAACTGCCAAAATTTCAATGTTCTTTTGGTTATTCTGAAGAAAACACGGAATGAAGAAAAAACTCAATTTGAAAATTTGCTAATTTAATTTTCAAATTATCAACAACTATTTCTCCGAGAAACTCAGTGTCTTTAGCGCATTAGTGGTAATATTTCTTAATCAAAAAACTCCTTATTGAAATTCACCAGATATAATTTTTTAGTGGCTCGCGAAACCGCGGTATATAACCAACGCAAATATTCAGTATTTATCATTTCGTCAGTTAAATATCCTTGCTCCACAAATACGCAGGGCCATTGTCCACCTTGCGCTTTATGACAAGTTACAGCATATGCAAATTTCACTTGCAATGCATTAAAAAATTTATCTTCTTTTATTTTTTTTAGTCGCAGGCGTCTGTCTGCAATATCGCTATAATCAAGCAATACAGATTCATATAGTTTTTTATTATCCGGTTGGGATAATGCCGGCGATTCACTCATTATAGTATCTAATAATAACCGCGTTTCCAACTCCGGTTCATCCGGATAATCAATCATTCGCATACGCACATCGGCAAACCTGAAACCATGCATTTCCTGGATATTTCCAACCCTCATCAACTGGATAATGTCGCCATTAGCTATAAATCCGGCTTTTGATTCCTCCGGCAACCAAAAATAATTGTTCTTCACTACCATCATATAATCACCTGAAGATAGTTCATCTTCCTGCCACCGGATACGTGCACGTATCTGTTGATTAAAAATATTCGCCCGTTTATTCGAACGACAAATTACCATTGAATCTTCCGCCCCATATTCATTATATGCGCTGTTTAACGCATCTTCCAAATCAACTCCCTCAATGCGAATAATATCAGTAAATTTATCTAAACTAAAATGCGGTTTATTTTTTTCAAATTCCCCCTTGAAAAGGGGGCTAGGGGGATTAAACTCATCATTTTCAAAATTCTTGACAGATGGATTAATCTGATTACGAATATTCGTTGCATTGGTTAGTATTCCTGAATTCTCCGATTGACGCACAACATCTGTCAATTCAAATGAATCGATAGAAAAACAAAAAGAAGATTTCAAAAATTCAGTATCCAAAGCAGGACTAATATCTAACCCGACAGGTGGCAACTGAGCGGTATCACCAATAAAAATTAATTTACAATTAGTCCCGCTGAAAACATATTGTATTAAATCATCCAGTAAACTGCCACCTCCAAATAACCCTCCATCACTTAATCCACCGGCATTGGAAATCATGGAAGCCTCATCAATAATAAAAACAGTATTGACATGCAGATTTTGTTGCCTCTGAAAAGCCATAGCACCATCAACTGTTGGTTTTCTGAAATATATTTTTTTATGAATAGTGAATGCTTGTTGCTTTGTATAATTTGAAAGCACCTTAGCTGCGCGGCCTGTAGGTGCAAGTAATACAGTTTTTCCATTTACAGACGGTAAACTTTGTACCAGAGATCTTACTATGGTTGTTTTCCCAGTACCGGCATACCCTTTAAGAACAAATATCTGACTTTGATTTTCTCCTACAATAAATTCAGAAAGCTTGCCCAATAAAACACGTTGTCCGTTTGTAGTTTCAAACGGAAAATATTTTAATAAAATAGTGCTAAACTCTTCTTGCTTCATTGTTTTGTTAATAGTGTTATTTAGTTATAAAAAAACGCAATGTCATGTAGATGTTTGACGAGACATTTTTTTAGTGCGAAAAAGATTCCTCCAATACTGTCGGAATGACCTGTTATCCGTCAAAGCAAATTTAAATAACATTAGTAATGAACAAAGGAATAAAAAGTTCAATTTACAAAATTTTATTGAAACTTTAATTCAATAAATTCGTAATATATGATTGTAATAATTAAATGAGTTTAAATGAATTTGGAAATTTTAAACTTATGAATTACCTTTAGTCAAAGAAAGACTTTTAGAAATAATAAAAACAATATTTTAAACTACTGTCATGTCAATCGTGAAATATCCTAAAGTCATGCTGAACTTGTTTCAGCATCCATAAGATTCCGAAACAAGTTCGGAATGACCAACAATGCGACAAAACAAACTTGACTTGACACTACATAAAATTTTGAAAAGTGCGGAGTCAGCACTATAATCACTGACAATGTAAAAATGAAAATGAAAGTACTATCAACAATTGCAGTATTTGTACTTACTTCAATTAGTCTGCAGGCTCAAACAGTTACCACATACGCAGGATCGGGAGCAATCGGTTACTTAGACGGAACCATTTTATCAGCTAAATTTTCCGGAATGGAACAAATGGCGTATGATAAAAAAGGGAATTTATTAATTTGTGATGCAGGAAATAACCGAATCAGGAAGATAGATGTCGCTGGAAATGTCAGCACATTTGCCGGAACAGGAACACCTGGCCTGGTAAATGGGAACATTGCTACGGCTCAGTTCAACAATCCATTGGGAATTGCTGTAGATGATAATAATAATGTTTATGTTTCTGATAATTTGAATTTTGTTATTAGAAAAATTGACACAGACGGAAACGTAAGTACTTACGCAGGTAATGGTGATCGGGGTTATGTAAATGGAAATAGTTCATCCGCACAATTCGATTATGTAAATTATATGTGTATTGATAACGCAATGAATTTATATGTTGCCGATCCTAATAATAACGTAATCAGAAAAATTGATGCGCAACGTAATGTCAGCACTTTTGTAGGAAGTGGTAAAGTTGGATTCTCCGATGGTACAGGAGTCGCAGCTGAATTATCATTTCCAATTGCAATCGCTTATGATAAATTGAATGATATTTTTTATGTGAGCGATCAGGGCAATTCAGCAATCAGGAAAGTACTTCCTGACGGGACTCTTACAACCTTTGCAGGTACAGGAACAATAGGGCATGCTGACGGACTTGCCTTGAATTCAAAGTTTTATTTTCCAAAAGGACTTACAACTGATAATATCGGAAATGTATATGTTGCCGGACGATTCGACTATACTGTCAGAAAAATTGATACACGAGGAAATGTAACTACAGTGGCCGGTATTCCTCATACTCCAGGAAATGTTAATGGTGAACCTTCTGTTGCCAGATTTGGAAAACCTATAAATGTTTTTATGAGTTCAGATGGAAATTTGTTGGTAACTGATTGGGTAAATAACGTAATACGAAAAGTTGAATTACCTTTTACCGCTTCTTCCATAGGCAATATGAAAAAAAACAAACTAGATATTCAAATTTCTCCTAACCCTTTTAGCAGCATAGCAATATTGAAAATCAACGGGAATAGCGGAACCGAGCCAATAAGTTTTATTATGTATGATGTGGCCGGAAAAGAAGTTAAATCAATACCGCAATTCAAAAATGCACAGCAAATCACAATTGAAAAAGGAAATTTAGCAAACGGCATTTATTTTTATAAGTTATTACAAAACAGTAAAACAATCGGTGAGGGTAAACTAATTGTGGAATAGCTGTAATTTTAATATTATGCCAAATTCGAATGCTTTTTAATAAGTTAATAATTTTTAACAAAATGATAACTCTAATTTCTATTCTGCCGACAGAATAAAGGTTAGTTTTGTATTAAGAATTACGAATATATATTAACACGTTTTTTAGGTTTTTACTTAATCAAGGAGTTTTAATATGGTTGTTAACATTAGAAAAGTTGCATTTCTCCTTTCTCTTTCTATTCTTCTTTTTTCTTATTCAAAAGCACAATTAATTATTAATGAAGTTTCCCAGGGTCCATCGGGATCACAGGAATATGTTGAACTTTTGGTTGTTGGTGTTGCTACATGCAGTTCCATTCCTTGTATGGATCTGAGAGGATATTATATTGACGATAACAATGGGAATTACGCAACAGGTACAGGAACAGGCGTAGCCCAAGGTTGTATCCGTTTTAAGAACACTTCTTTCTGGTCAAGCATTCCTATTGGTACCCTCATTGTTATTTATAATGATGCAGACATCAATGCAGACATTCCGGCACAAGACATTTCAATGAATGATGGAAACTGCAAATTGGTTATTCCTATCAGCAATTGCACATTATTTGAAGAAAACATTTCTTTCCCAAGCCTTACAGTTGCTGCACATCCGACATCCGGATTCACCTCTTGTGGAGGTTGGGCAAACATCGCCATGTCAAATGGTGATGATTCTTTTCAAACCTTGGATCCTTTAGGAAATCCTGTTTTCTCGGTTAGCTGGGGCAATAATACAACAAGTCCGATTATTTATTTTAGTGGTACTACTACTGCTATGGTTTCTTATTTGGATAACTCTTCGGATAATAACCCCAATAATCAGGCTAATTGGACAATAGCTGCAACAACCGGGAACCAAACTCCTGGATCGCCCAATAGCACAGCAAATGCTGCATGGATAAGCTCTATGAATAATTCCTGTACCCCTTTAACTCCATTAGCGCTTTCTACCGGTTCAACAAACACAAGCTGTACTTGCGATGGGACAGCTACTGTAACAGCTTCAGGGTCTAATTCACCTTATTCATATTCATGGGCTACTTCCGGTGGAAACTCAGCTACAGTTTCCGGACTTTGCGCAGGAACCTACACTGTAACTGTTACCAGCGCAAGTGGATGTTCTGCAACAGCAACAGCAACAGTAATTGCAAACTCATCACCAATGGTAACTGTAAATTCAGAAACTATCTGTTCCGGACAATCGGCGACATTAACTGCAAGTGGTGCAACTTCCTATGTTTGGTCAAACAGCACTAATGGAAATACAATTACTGAATCGCCAACAACAACAACTTCATATACCGTCACAGGCAGTAGTGGTGGATGTTCAGGCACCGCAATTGCGACAATTACTGTTAATTCGGCTATGTCCATTACAGTAAATTCAGAAACAATTTGTGCAGGGCAATCAGCAACATTAACTGCCAATGGAGGAACCACTTATGCATGGTCTAACGGAACTACCGGAAATACGATAACCGAATCTCCTGCAACTACAACTTCATATACAGTAACGGGCAGTAGTGGCGGTTGTTCGGGCACAGCCATCGCAACAATCACTGTTGGAAGTGCTTTATCAATAACGGTAAATTCAGAAACAATTTGTACCGGACAATCGGCAACATTAACTGCCAATGGAGGTACCACTTATGCATGGTCAAACGGAACTACCGGAAATACGATAACCGAATCTCCTGCAACTACAACTTCATATACAGTAACGGGCAGTAGTGGCGGTTGTTCGGGCACAGCCATCGCAACAATCACTGTTGGAAGTGCTT
>JAVHPR010000349.1:0-3296 GCA_036170695.1 Bacteroidia bacterium | reverse complement strand
GTTGTTCGGGCACAGCCATCGCAACAATCACTGTTGGAAGTGCTTTATCAATAACAGTAAATTCAGAAACAATTTGTTCCGGACAATCGGCAACATTAACAGCCAGTGGAGGTACTACTTATGTTTGGTCAAACAGCTCTACAGGAAATGAAATAACAGAATCCCCAACAACTACAACTTCATTTACGGTAACCGGCAGTAATGGCGGATGTGCGGGTACAGCGACAGGAATAATTACTGTAAATACTACACCTAGTGTTATATTTACTGCCAGTACTCTTTCAAGCTGTGAACCTTTTTGTGTAACATTTACAGACGCTTCCACAGTGATGGGCGCTAACATAGATAAGTGGGATTGGAATTTTGGTGACGGAGGAATGTCAGAGATTCAACACCCTCAACATTGTTACAACACCCAGGGTAAATATTCCATCACATTAACAGTTCGTTCCAGTAATGGTTGTAGTGCATCGCTTACAAATATTAATTTGATCTCACTAGATCCTCCACCTGTTGCACTATTTTCGGCACCTCTTTCCTCCAGTATTCTTGAACCTGATATTTCATTTACAGATAATTCAATTGGCGCAAATTCCTGGAATTGGAATTTCAATGATGTTTCGGATTCAGTAAACAACAATAGCGACTTACCTAACCCTTCACATCTTTATTCTAAGGCTGGTACTTATTGCGTAACCCTCGCGGTAAGCAATAGCGCAGGATGCGTGGATACCAACCAAAAATGTTTTGAAATAATCCCTGAATTTTATTTTTATATACCAAATTCATTTTCTCCTAATGGTGATGGTATTAATGATGACTTTTACTGTAAAAGTGAAAATTGCAGTCAATTTGAAATGACCATTTACAATCGTTGGGGCCATTTGATTTTCTCTACAAAAGATATTAATGAGCATTGGAATGGAAGAGTAAACAAAACAGCTAATCTTTCTCAGGAAGATGTATATATATACGTTGTGATTATTACTGACAACAATAATGAAAGTTATAAATACACAGGGAATGTCAATATTATCAGATAAAGGAGGGACTACGAAGCATTTCAATATGTGGAATATTGTCTTCACTATATTCTTTACCAGCTATTTCAAAGCCAAAACCTGAATAGAATTTTGTCAGGTAACATTGAGCGCCAATACGAATAGGTAAAAGACCAAATTGTTTTTCAATAAACTGTATTGCAATTTTCATCAGTTCTTTCCCACTGCCTGTTTTCCTTGCCGTTTGAGAAGTAACCACTCTCCCAATTGAAACTTCATTGAAGGAAATTCTAGCGGGCAGGATTCTTGCATAAGCCACCAGTTCATGACTTTCATCAAATCCCATCAAATGAAATGATTTTTGATCTTTACCATCAGCGTCTTGATAAGGACAATTTTGTTCAACAACAAATACAGCTATTCGGAGAATAAAAATCTGGTATAACTCTTCAATTGAAAGTTCATTAAAGTGTTTTATTCTCCATACCGTTGCCATTTGATACTTATTTTCCACGATTTTTTTTATACTATCACTTAATGTTTTTTTTCAAAAAAATCTTCTCAATCCAACTATACATCAATAATCCAAGTGTAGATCCAAAGCTATCCGCTAAAAAATCAAATACATCAGCGCTACGTCCTACAAAGAGGAAGCCTTGCAATATTTCGAGTATTCCGCCATAAATAATGCATATTATCAAGGCAGCCCATTTTGCATTTTGCTTTAATTTTACAAAAGTTGTCTGCAATAATAATCCCCTAATAGTCAATAAAATCAATGTAAAGAAAATACCTGCATGAACAAATTTATCAAAGCTAAGCATTTCTAAAAACGAAATATGCGGAATATCCCTTCCGGGAATTCCGCATAAAATAAGAATGATCAACGCCCACAGCAATGACCATTTATTGTGTTTTAAAAACATCTTTTTAGTAATGTTCTACGAATTATAAAACAATTACAAAATGAGTTGAATTGTTTATTGAAGCCAATTGCCTATAGCATAGCAAAATAACCTGTTTACTTAATTGAAATATTAATGGCCAGTTAACGCTTTATAGTCAACAGAGTTTAACAAATTATTTAGTTCAGAAGCATCTTTCAGAGCCACTTTAATCATCCAACCTTGTCCGTAGGGATCTTTATTCACACCTTCAGGATTTGTAACCAATGCGGGATTTACTTCCAAAACTTTTCCGGAAACAGGCATAAACAAATCAGAAACGGTTTTAACTGCTTCAACAGTTCCAAATATTTCTTCGTGTGCCAGATCTTCCCCTAAGGTTTCAATTTCCACATATACAATGTCGCCTAATTCACTTTGAGCGAAATCTGTTATTCCAATATAGGCATTATTTCCTTCTACACGAATCCATTCGTGATCTTTGGTGTACTTTAAATTTTCTGGAAAATTCATCTTTTTAATATTTGTTAATTAATTATTTTTTTTCGAATTGATTTTTTTTATAATGCCACAAATTTATAGTTAATTCGCAAATAAAATAATTAATTCATTAAACAATTGACGGGAAATGGACAAAAAACTGATTAAAAAACTTCCAAACCTATATAATTTGACAAAAAAATAATTTTTAATGCCCAAAGCATAATAAATCCAGAAACTAATTAGACTTTTTGGAAATAAATAAAATATATGTATATACATATAGTGTGTTTGTATTTATTATTATTATCTTTGTGTTATAATTATAAATCAAATGGAAATCGGAAAGGAAATAAAACAAGAAAAATTTAAAAATGAGCATCAAAAAATGCTTATGAATATATTTTTCACAAGTGCATGGCTAAATCAAAAAAATGCTCAAAATTTTAAACCGTACGGGATTTCAACGCAACAATATAACATTTTACGAATCCTACGTGGGCAGCATCCAAAACCTGCAACAGTTAATTTACTAATTGACCGTATGCTTGATAAAAACTCTAACGCTTCCCGTTTGGTTGAAAAATTAAGAGTGAAAAAATTTGTTGAACGTGCTGTATGTCTTGATGACCGCCGAGCTGTAAATGTTGTTATTACAAAAAAAGGGTTGGATTTGTTATTAGAACTGGATAAAGTGGAAGACAATTTTATTAATGAATTGAAAAAAATATCGGAAAACGAAGCCGAACAAGTTAATTTATTTTTAGATAAACTAAGAAGTTAAAAAAAATTTAAAATAATACATGTTGGTACATTATTTGTATAGACATAACAGTAAGTAAATAAGTAAATAAGTAAAATTGCTTATCTGCTTTAGACATGTAAAAAAATAGTATCTTAGCTCCTTATG
>JAVHPR010000348.1:5122-9778 GCA_036170695.1 Bacteroidia bacterium | reverse complement strand
TGAGCTTTGTTATTGACATTCACATGTTTACATCCTTAACCTGACGGCTATGCCCTGCCCCCCTTTTAACCTCATCCGCCTTCGGCACCTTCTCCAAAGGAGAAGGAAAGCGGAAGCAATTTCCTAGGGGAATTAATCCTGATTAATTCAATTAAGAAGATAATTCTCTTCTATTTCTTCTAAACTCTAAATTCTAAACTCTAAACTCTAAACTCTTAACTACTAACTGTTCACTCTTCCCTACTTCATATCATTCATGATGGCAATAGTTTCGCTCAAATAAATATCTTTTTTCAGAGTTTTGAACCAATCTTTTGTTTTAGTGGTTTTTGCAGTATCAGTGGCTATAGCAATTGCGTCGGCCTTTAGAGATGATATTTCCATGGTTGGAATTTCCTTATCCAAAGCATCCATTTTTTTTGATTCTGATTTAAATCGTTTTTGTTCTGCAATGTAAATATCAAAATTTAAAGAAACAATGGTGCTATCTTTTTGTTTTTTCAGACGTTTAGCAGCATTTTCCAAAATAGTAAATCCCGGGTTGTTTTTTAATCTGGTGGCACTATTTGCTTTTAATTTATCAACAGAATAGGCTGGATTTAAAGGCTTATAGTCTGCCGGTTCAATTTCATCCCATGCCATTGGATAATCTTGTTCCTTTTCTCCCTGCTCCAGTAAATAATATGGATCGGGCAAAATAATATCAGGTATTACACCTTTTAACTGGGTTGCGTCTCCATTAATTCGATAAAATTTCTGGGTTGTAATTTTTACCTGTCCAAGAGGTTTTAAATTTGCATATTGTGCCGGAAGGTAAGTATCCAAATCAAAAAAACGCTGAACAGTACCTTTTCCAAAAGTAGATGGTGATGTTCCAATTATAATTCCACGTTTGTAATCTTGAATAGCTGCTGCCATAATTTCGGAGGCGGAGGCTGAATTGGAGTTAACCATAATTGTTAATGGTCCGTTATACACTTTTGTTGGATCATTATCGTCCATAACTTGGGGAGTTCCTGTTTTTGACTTCACTTGTACAATTGGGCCTTTGTCAATAAATAAACCTGCCATTCTTACAACATCAGGCAATGAGCCACCACCATTGTATCGTAAATCTAAAATGATACCATCCACTTTTTCTTCATTTAATTTCTGAAGTTCCTTTTTCATATCAATAGAACAGCTACGACCATTATTACCATTGAAATCTGCATAAAAAGTCGGCAATTTGATGTACCCGATATTTTTCTTTCCCTTTAAAATTGCAGATTGTGCATAGGTTTCTTCAATAACAACGATGTCGCGAATAATTGGGATAATGATAACACTTCCGTCGGGCTTTTTTACAGTTAAACGAACTTCGGTACCTTTTTTACCTCTTATTAACTGGACAGCATCATCTAATCGCATATCGGTAATATCAACAGGTTCGGCTTCACCTTGTGCCACCTTTAAAATAATATCACCGGGTTTCAGTTGCCCTTGACGATAGGACGCGCTTCCCGGAACAATGCTGCTGACTTTTATTGCTGCATCTTTTTCCTGAAGTTGAGCGCCGATACCTTCCAATTGCCCGCTCATTCCTATGTCGAAATTTGCTTTTTCTTTTGGTGGAAAAAATTCGGTATGCGGATCATAAATACCGGTAATTGAATTGAAATAGGTAGCAATTCGATCATCGCGATCCAATTCTTTTATCCGTTTGAACCAATCATTATTGCTTTTTAATACTTTTTTCCGAGCTGCAATTTCTAACTCTTCTCTCGATTTTATTTTAACAGTATCACTTTTTTCTTTTGCCTTTTCCTGACTGTCCATCATATCTGCAATGCGGGAAAGGGTTTGATATTTCAGGTGTTTTCTCCATTCCTCTTTTAATTCATCTTTATCTTTTGCATACGTGAGCTTTTCAGCGTCCAGTTCAAGAACTTCATTTGTGTTGAAAATAAAGGGCTTGTCTAATATCTCTTTATAATACTTCTGAGATTCTTCGATACGTTTATTAATGATTTCAAGTGATTTATCAAAAAAGGTAAAACGTCCGCTATTAATATCTTCATCAATGGAATGTTCAAATTTTTTAAGCTCGTTAATATCATCCTGAACTAAGAATTTTTTATTGTAATCTAATCGTTGAATGTAGAGTTTAAAAACGTGTTCTGCGAAGGTATCATTGACATTCTGGGGAGAATAGTGTGAGGCATTCAGACTTTGCATTACAATCTGGTCAATGGCTACTTCTTTATCATTTTGTTTTTTGTCTTCTATAAAAAAAGAAACAAGCGCTATTGCTGCAATGGGAATAAGAAAGAGTAGTTTTTTACTTTTTAGCATTTTTAACATAAGGGAATTATTTAGATTCTAAAATTACGGATTATATACAGGCAAAAATCAGTCCGAAAATATTATTTAACAATTAATAACAGATTACTTTTTTGTTATACATTTACCTCCCGATTATTTGTTTCCTTTAATATTAATCATCAAAAAAATCCTAAATGTCAAAACGACTATTACTATCCATTCTGGCAGTGGTTATTGCTGCTTTTGTTTTTCTTAATTTGTTTTATAAAAACAAATCAACCTCCTCCGAAAATAAAGAGAATCCGGCCTTTAGCACCTATATCAATGCTTTTACATCAGGTATTATTTCCAGTGAATCTACTATTCGGATTTTGCTTTCCAATGAATTAGAATCCCCTGTAGAGATTGGCAAACCGATTGAAAAAAAACTATTTGACTTTTCACCTTCTATTAAAGGTACTGCGGTTTGGATAGATAGCCGAACAATTGAATTCCGTCCCGAAAAACCTTTGCCGAATAATACACATTATGATGCGGAATTTTATTTGTCAACCATTTTAAAAGTGCCTGACGAATTTGAAACATTCAAATTTGATTTTCAAACGATGCAGCAATCATTGAATGTATATGTTGATGGAATTACCACTACCGATAAAAAAAGTTTGCGTTTACAACGCCTTGATGGTTCACTAGCTACAGCCGATGTTGCAGATCCTCTGCTTGTTGAGAAACTTCTAACAGTTAGCCAAGATAATAAAAAGCTTGCAATTACCTGGATTCATGAGCCAAACAGAACAACACATCGTTTTTCGGTGGATGGGATTCAAAGGGGCGAAAAGCCGGGACTTCTTGAATTGACATGGGATGGCTCACTTTTGGGCGTTGATATTAAGGGAATTAAAATAATGGAAATTCCTGCACTGGGCGATTTCAAAGTCGTAGATGTAAAAGTGGTGCAAAGCCCGGAACAATATGCTGTTCTGCAGTTTTCTGATCCTATTATGGAAAAACAAAGCCTCGACGGATTGATTACTTTAACAGGTGGAACGACATTAAAGTATATTATTGAAGACAATGAAATACGTGTATATCCACAAGCTCGTCAAACAGGAGCACGAACAATTACTGCCGAATTGGGTGTTAAAAATATTTTGGGAACTTCACTAAAGGAACGTTTCGTCATGGAAATTATGTTCGAAGAATTAAAACCGGATGTTCAATTAATTGGTAAGGGAGTGATTTTACCAAATTCTAACGGTTTAATCTTTCCTTTCAAAGCGGTAAGTTTAAAAGCGATTGATGTAAAGATTTTAAAAATTTATGAGAAAAATATCCCACAGTTCCTGCAAGTAAATAATCTGGAGGGTGATCGTGAATTGAGGCGTGTAGGCAAAGTTGTGTTGAAAAAAACAATTCAGCTGACCCAGAGCAAAGCTATGGATTTTGGTAAATGGAATACTTATTCATTGGATTTAGCACAATTGATTAAAACAGAACCGGGCGCAATTTATAAAGTGATTATCAGTTTCAAAAAGGAATTTTCTACTTATAAATGTGATAGCACTGGTACAGAAAATATTGATGAATTCGGGATGCAGGAAGTGGTAAGTGACGGTATAAATGAGGATGAACATGAATGGGATTATTATGGTGATTATTATTATGATGATTATGAATATTACGATTATGATTATCAGCAAAGAGATAATCCATGCAATCAAGCTTATTACAGGAACAGAGAAGTAAAGCGCAATGTACTGGCTTCTGATTTAGGCATAATTACGAAACGTGGAACAGATGGTTCAATGAAATTTATTGTTACTAATTTAATAACTACTAAGCCTGTTTCGGGCGCAACCATTGAATTATTGGATTATCAATCTCAAATATTAAAATCGCTTAAAACTGATGGTGATGGTATGTGCGATTTTGTATTTAAAAAGAAACCCTTCCTGATGGTCGTTAAAAGTGGTGATCAACGTGGATATTTAAAGTTAGATGATGGTTCGGCACTTTCATTAAGTGCATTTGATATATCTGGTGAGCAAATACAAAAAGGCATCAAAGGATTTATTTATGGTGAACGTGGTGTATGGCGTCCGGGTGATACTTTGTTTCTGTCATTTATGCTGGAGGACAAATTAAAGACGTTGCCACAAAACCATCCGGTGGAATTTGAATTACTGAATCCTCAGGGACAAGTATTCCGGAAAATGGTCAAGACCAGCGGACTTAATGGATTCTATAACTTTACTACGACCACCGAAAAAAGTTCCCCGACCGGTAATTGGACTGCACGTGTTAAAGTAGGAGGTGTGTGGTTTACAAAAACAATTAAGATTGAAACCATCA
>JAVHPR010000348.1:0-5112 GCA_036170695.1 Bacteroidia bacterium | reverse complement strand
TAACCGTTTAAAAATTAAATTGGATTTTGGCGTTGAACAGCTTTCTGTTGCTCATAAAGAGCAAAAGGGAAATCTGGAAGTGAAGTGGTTAATGGGGGCAATAGCTAAAAATCTGAATGCTAAAGTTGAAGTTACCTTAAACCAGATTCCAACTGTTTTCAAAAAATATGAAGATTATCATTTTGATGATGCCTCACGTAACTTCAGCTCTGAAGCACAAACTATTTTTGATGGCAATACCGATGAAAATGGGAAAGCAATTGTTAAACCGGAATTTACAGTTAAAGATGCGGCTCCGGGTATGTTGAGGGCAAATTTTAAAATTCGGGTGTTTGAGCAAGGTGGAGCATTTAGTGTGGATCAGTTTTCTTTACCATATTCTCCGTATACTTCGTATGTTGGATTGAAAGTGCCTGAGGGAGCTAAGTTCAGTGGTATGTTACAAACCGATACCAATCATATTGTGAAAGTTGCAACAGTAGATAGCGATGGAAAACCAATTTCAAAAAACAAGTTGAAAGTACAAGTGTACAAAGTAAACTGGCGTTGGTGGTGGGATAGCTATGACGGTGATTTGGCGAATTATGTGGGTAGCGAATACAAACAACCTATACAGGATCAGTTTATTTCTACCATAAATGGTAAGGGACAATTCGTATTGCGTGTAAATCGCCCTGATTGGGGACGTTTTTACGTTTGCGTTACAGATCTTGAAAGCGGTCACCGTACCGGACAAACTGTCTATATCGATTGGCCGGCTTGGGCAGGAGCATCTCCAAAAGGAAATAATGGCGCTACTTTGCTTTCTTTTTCAAGCGATAAAAAACAATATAATGTTGGTGAAGATGTAAAATTATCTATTCCTTCCAGTGGTGAAGGACGTGCTTTGATTAGCATTGAAAGTGGTTCTAAAGTGATCAAAGCATTTTGGGCAGAAACAAAGAAAGGTGAAACTACTTTTAACTTTCCGGTTACAGATGAAATGACACCAAATGTGTATGTGAATGTAACTATGATTCAGCCACATGCTCAAACGTTGAATGACTTGCCAATACGCTTGTATGGAGTTATTCCTATTTCGGTGGAAGATCCGAAAACGCATTTGAATCCGGTTATTAAAACACCGGAGGTATGGAAACCTGAGCAAAAGGCCAGTCTGAGCGTATCAGAAAAAGATGGTAAGGAAATGACGTATACCATTGCTGTTGTTGATGAAGGATTACTTGATTTAACGCGCTTTAAAACTCCTGATCCTTGGGCAGCATTCTATGCTCATGAAGCGTTGGGCGTAAAAACATGGGATCTTTTTGATTTAGTAATGGGTGCTTATGGCGCTGAACTTTCTCGCATACTTGCAATTGGAGGTGACGGAGATGTGAATAACAAAGCTGGTAAAAAAGCAAATCGCTTTAAACCGATGGTGAAATTTATGGGACCTTACCATTTGAAGAAAGGTGAAACAGCGAAACTTGAATTTTTGATGCCGCAATATGTTGGATCTGTAAGAACCATGGTGATTGCGGGTTACAATGGTGCTTACGGTTCTGCCGAAAAAACTACACCTGTCCGTATGCCATTGATGGTACTAGGAACATTGCCACGTGTTGTTGGGCCGGGTGAAGAAGTTGATTTGGCTGTAAACGTGTTCGCTATGGAAAAACAAGTGAAAAATGTAAAAGTTGAAATTCAGGTTAACAATTTGTTTACCGCTACAGATGGCACTTCTAAAGCCGTTACATTTAAAGAAATCGGTGATGAGGTAGTGAATTTTAAATTAAAAGTAAATTCGTTATTGGGTGTTGGTAAGGTGAAAATAGTTGCAACCAGTGGTTCAGAAAAAGCAACATTCGATATTGAACTTGATGTCCGTAATCCGAATCCCAAAGTTGTAAATGTATTGGAAAGTGTTATTGAGGCCGGTAAAACCTGGGATAGTCAATATACTCCTGCAGGTATGTCCGGAACCAACAAAGGAACAATTGAGTTATCTTCTATCCCTCCAATTAACCTGGGTGAGCGATTGAAATACTTAATTGAATATCCTCATGGTTGTGTTGAACAAACTACTTCTTCAGCGTTTCCGCAATTATATTTAGCGGATATTATGGAACTCAACAGTGATTTCAAAATTGCCATCGACAAAAATATCAGAATAGGAATTGAGCGTTTAAAATTATTCCAGACTTCAAATGGAGGCTTGAGTTACTGGGCTGGTCAATATGATGCTGATGATTGGGGAACCAGTTATGCAGGTCATTTTATGCTGGAAGCAGAAATGAAAGGATATACTCTTCCTTCCGGATTCATTGACAATTGGAAACGTTATCAGCGGAATAAAGCAAATGCCTGGACACCTAAATCTCGCGATAAATATTACTATTACAATAATGATTTGGATCAGGCATATCGCTTATATACATTAGCATTGGCGAAAGCTCCTGAATTAGGAGCGATGAACAGACTGAAAGAAAATCCCGATCTTACTGTTGCTGCAAAATGGCGATTAGCAGCAGCTTATGTAAAAGCCGGTCAACCGGAAGTGGCAAAAAAACTGATTGCAAGTTTAACCATGACTATTCCAAAATATCGTGAAATGGGATATAGCTATGGTTCCAACGATCGTGATGAAGCTATGATTTTGGAAACCTTGACCCTGCTTGATATGAAAGCAAAAGCAGCACCTTTAGTGAAAAGTGTTTCTAAAGCTTTAAGTTCCGGTTACTGGATGAGTACTCAAACAACAGCTTATTGTTTAATTGCTGTTTCTAAATTTGCAAGTTCAGGAGGTGGTGCAAGTACTGAAATGAAATACAATGTGAAAGTCAATTCTAATGCACCTGTTAGCTTAAATACAAAATTACCTGTGAAACAAATTGACATGCAATTGAAAGGTGCAAGCATTGGAAATCTGAGTATAACCAATAAAGGAACTGGAATATTATTTGCTCGTGTTATTTTAGAAGGTATTCCTGAAACCGGCGACCAGACTGATGTGGACAATGACTTAAAAGTTGCTGTAAACTATACAACTATGGAAGGATCAAAAATTGATGCGACCAAATTAGAGCAGGGAACTGACTTTATTGCGGAAGTGCAAATTACAAATCCCGGAATACGTGGTGAATATTTGCAAATGGCATTATCGCAAATATTCCCGAGTGGATGGGAAATTCACAATACCCGCATGGATGATGCTGAAAGTACTATCAAAAGCGATTATCCAACTTATCAGGATATACGTGATGACAGAGTTTATACCTATTTTAATATTTCGCCATATAGGACAAGCACATTCCGTATTGTTTTAAATTCGGCCTATATCGGCAGATATTATTTACCTACAATATATTGTGAAGCGATGTATGATAACACCATTAATTCGCGTAAGCCCGGTAAATGGGTTGAAGTGGTGAAGCCGGGAACGGAATAGGATTTTTGATAGTTACAATCTGATTTTCAATTATGGCGAATTCGCCATAATTGAAAATGTTTTATTAAAATTATTCATGTCAAAACTGGAAACACTAATTGTAAAAGGGTTATCTATTTCTACTTTTAAAGTTGGTAAAGAAGATTTTATCTCTTTGACTGATATTGCTAGAAATAAAAATGCTGAAGAGCCAAAAGATGTTGTAAAAAATTGGATGCGTTCAAGAACTACTCTTGAATTTTTAGGTCTCTGGGAGCAATTAAACAATCCTGACTTCAAAGGGGTCGAATTCGACTCCTTTTTGTTTGAAGCCGGTAGTAATTCTTTTACTCTATCTCCTTCTAAATGGATTGAGACAGCAAACGCAAAAGGAATTATATCCAAAGCTGGCAATAATGGTGGCACTTTTGCTCATAAAGATATTGCGTTTGAGTTTGCATCCTGGGTAAGTTCTGGATTTAAACTATACCTTATTGGGAAATAAGGATTTGAAGAAATTGAAATGACAAATATTATTTAGATGAAGAAAAAAATAGCAATTCTCTTTTCATTATTTCTTTTTGCATTTAATTGCATTGCAGGTTCAATTGATACTGCTTATGTTCAAAAATTTAAAAATCTTTTTGCTGTCAAATGTTATTATCTGAATAATGGACTTCAATATACCATAACTCCTCAAAACAATAATTTGTTTGATCAGAAGCAACTTGACGATGCACGTGTAATATACTCTGCAAACATACCTCCGGTTACCGGTGTTGCAATTAACGTGAAAGGTATAGGATTTACCTACCTTTTTAAATTTACGACTGATTATCTGGATACTACAACCCGGATTAAATCTGGCTTTAAACAGTTTCAGATCAACATGTATGGAAGTAAATTCGGGCTTGAAACTTTTTATCAGGATTACTCACGGTTTTATTTTCATTATGCAGGAGATCAGATTTTATCGAAAAATTATAACGCAGATATTCGGGCATATCAATTTGGGATGTCAGGAATCTTTGTAAATAATGGAAAGAAATTTTCCTATAATGCGGCATTTAATCAAAATCAATTTCAGAAAAAATCCGTTGGTTCGGGATTAACAGTGATTTCCCTTAGATATAATGAAATCGGCAGCAATAATTTAATTCCGGATAGCGTAAAAAAATATTTTGAATATTCCACTTTGAGTGCTAACCGCAATTATGCTTTTGTATTTCAACAAGGGTATGCTTACAATTTGGTTAAAAATAATTTTTATTTTGCCAATGCCATATTTGTAGGTGTTGGTCTGCAAAAACAGGTATATGATTATCCTCCTTACAAACAGTCTAAAATTGGAGTTCCTTTATCTGTACGGGCAAAATCTAGTATGGGATACAATGGTAAAATATTTTTTGGAGGTGTGTATGCAAACGCTGATTTTGCAAAATCGAAAATAAAAAGTTTACAAACAGAGCAATTCCAATATGCTTATGGATTATACATTGGATTGAGGGCGATCACCCTTACAAAGTCGAAATACCAATTAAAACAGGAAGCAAAAAGAAAAAAAGAAGCTGAAAAAGTTGCAAAAAAAGAAGCTGACCAGAAAATCAAGGACGACAAAAAGAAGTCAGCAGATGAAAAAAAGAAAAAAAAATTAGGTATATACGTTTAGAGCGCACATAGAAAAAATAAAATTATCTTTGCTA
>JAVHPR010000347.1:0-9798 GCA_036170695.1 Bacteroidia bacterium | reverse complement strand
CTCTGACTGACGGCGCGCGAGTCATATTGAGCCTGTCGAAATATGTGCGATGGCTCCTTAAATTATGAAATTAGGGAAATTTGTTGTACACCTGATAGAACACAACAGGAAATAATATTATATGAAAGCCTTATAAATAGGAGCATTACTATCCGAAAGGAAGATCAATTTCCCAACATTCTTAAACACTTCCAAACAATATTCAAATCATTTTCAATTTTATAATCTTTAGAGTAGGCTAAATGCAGGCGATTGCGAAGGTCAGGATTTATGCTTATTTTTTTGAGGGCATCAACAGGAGAAAGAACAGATGTTTTTAATTTTGGTAAATGCTCATGTTCATCATTACCGTAGCCTACCCAGGATTTAAAGTTGAATAAAACAGAGAATATATTTTTTATATAGCCAATTTTGTGGTGTTGAAACAGAATTAAAATTGGTAAAATCAGGATGAACAAAAAACTTGAAAGCACATCAAACAATCGTTTGCTGCGTTTGTTTTTTGATTTGCTGATCGAATTCACATCAATAATATATAAATCTCCGGCAGTATCAATGGAGTTGCTTCCAATGATGGACAAACTTTCCGGTGGTGCAATTTTAAAATCAACATTTGCTGAAACAAGGGTATGCATGTAATCAATAATGCCTTGTGATGAAATATCCCGGGAGCAAAAGATGACTTCATTAATCTTATAAATTTCAATTACTTCTTCTATCTGGTTAATGTTGCCAATAAAATCAGTATGACCATTCCCTGAATCATCCGCACTCACAAAACCAAGAAAACTCGAACTGATACTTGTTTGTTTTAGTAATTCACTTACCCGTTCAAACTCAGCTTGTTTACCAATAACAGCAATTCGCTTACTTTTATCAGGGTTAAGATTGAACGATTTCAAACCCGAAATATGCAATGTAAAACGCGAAATCAAATAGGATAACAGCACCCAGCCCATACCCAATAGAATTAGGGCACGGGAAAAACGATATGCTTCAGGTAATAAAGAATAACCTATTAAAATAATTCCTGTTCCTATTAGTGCGCCTCGTATAATCTGGAATAATTTCACAGGTTTGTCATAGCCTCCACTTAGATATATGGAAAACATCCAAACAAGAATGTATGCAGTAAATGCAACAGTAACAAGCGATTCGGAATAGGAGCCTCCTTCAATAAATTTAATGTTTTTCCCGTACTGATTTTTAATGAACAATAATCCCGCCATCATTATTGCAAAATCAAAAGCAGGTAAAGCGATGGACTTAAAAAACTGAACAGTTATGGCAAGTCCGGCGCGCAGGTATATCGCAATATTTATTAAAATCGAAAATAATTTTGCATTGTTTTGTGAAAAATGTTTTTGAGCAAAAATGACCATCGCCCGGTAAAAAACAAACACATAATTTACGCTGCTTTTTTTTGTGCTTTCGCCTTTATAGTGAATGATGCGTGTTTCGGGGAAGTAATAATTTTTATACCCACCTAAAATAATGCGGTACGATAAATCAATATCTTCGCCATACATGAAAAAAGTTTCATCCAGCAATCCAACTTTATCGAGGGTTGTTTTGCGCAACAGCATAAACGCTCCAGCAAGTACATCTACTTCATGAGTCTTATTTTCATCTAAAAAACCAAGATGATACCTTCCAAATATTTTTGATTTAGGGAAAACTTTTGATAGCCCGATCATTTTATAAAAAGCAACTGCAGGAGTGGGTAATCCACGTTTCGATTCCGGTAAAAAGTTTGCCCTTCCATCCAGCATTTTTACACCCAATCCACCGGCATCAGGATGAGAATCCATAAATGCAATCACTTTTTCAAAAGTGTCTTCTTCAACAACAGTATCGGGATTCAACAATAATATGTATTCTCCTTTTGCAATTTTTATTGCCTGATTATTAGCGAAGGAAAAGCCTGTGTTTTTTTTATTTTCAATTAAATGTATTTCCGAGCCTCCAAATTTGGATTTCATCATTGCTAACGATCCATCCACGGAATTATTATCAACAACAAAAATTTCGGTGCTGACATTCTTTGCTGCCTTAAGGACAGAATGTAAACATTGTTCCAAAAAATGTTGAACGTTGTAATTAACAATGATTACGCTTAATTTGAAAGGGTGTGCCAAAAGATGTGCTGATTAGTTGATGTGCTGATGTGCTGATTTTTTGCTTTGCAGACACTTAAATATGCTAACTTCTTTATTATTTTATTTGTTGATTTTTTGTTGAAGAAATTATTTTACTCAAAACTTTTATGATACTTTCAATTTGCTTTAACAGACTATCACAATTAGGGTAATTTTTTGAATGCTGGCATAGAAGTAACCAGTATTTTGTTTCTTCGGCTTCTTTGGCAGATATTTTAAGCCTATGAATGAAATCAGCCTTGCTCTCTGCATGTTGGTTGTGACTCATTTATGTTTGCACCGATACTTGTTCCACTTCTGAATAACTGATTTGATAAATTATATTTTTTTAGTTGCTCTAATTGTTCAGTATAAACTACAATATCTAAAGAAAATTGGAAAGCCAAATCTACAATTAAGTTTTTTTTCTCATTCTCAATATTACTATTCTCAATCATTAGATTTATATTTATCAATCCATCCTTCCATCAGTAATCAGCACATCAACTAATCAGCACATTAGCACATCAAAATATCAGCACATCGATAAATCAGCACATCACCTTATCTGTAATGAATTCTCATACAGAACACGATTAATAATTGATCGTCCAAGAGTGATTTCATCTGCATACACTAATTCATCACCAATTGAAATACCCCTCGCAATCGTACTGATAGTGAGATTATACTCTTTCAATCGTTTGTAAATATAAAAGTTGGTAGTGTCGCCCTCCATGGTTGTGCTTAAAGCCATTATCACTTCTTTGATTTCGCCTGCTGCCGCTTTTTTTACCAGTGTTTCAATATTCAAATCTCTAGGTCCGATGCCATCCATAGGAGAAATAATTCCTCCTAAAACGTGATATGCCCCTCTGTATTGCTGGGTGTTTTCAATTGCCATAAAATCGCGGATGTCTTCTACAACGCAAATTGTACTATGGTCGCGATGAGGATTGGCACATACTTCACACAGAATTTTATCCGAAACATTGTGGCATTTTTCGCAATAGCGCAATTCGGAACGCAACTTGATAAATGTCTTTCCAAATTGTTCCACTTCATTTTTGTCCTGTTTCAATAAATGCAAAACAAAACGCAATGCGGTTCGCTTCCCAACTCCGGGAAGTTTACTGAATTCGTTAACCGCTTCTTCAATTAATTTTGACGAAAAATTCATTCTTCAAAAATACTACTTTTTATTGAAATTTATACGGGGTTTAAAACAAGTAATATGTATTTTTACATATTAAAATTTATTTAGTGAAACTGCACCGAACGCTTGTAAAATCAGTAATAGAAACACTGCAACAAATTTTTGTTGAGGGCGTTTATGCCGACAAAGCTGTATCCCGGGTGCTGAAGCAGAACTCTGGCTGGGGCTCACGTGACCGGCGCTTTATCGCCGAAACTACTTATGAGATGGTACGTTGGTGGCGATATATTTCACAGTCATTTTCTGCGGTTAACACCTTTCCGAAAATATCGGAGGATGAGGCGAGTCCGTCCTATTTCTATAAATTATTTGCAACCTGGCAAATTCTGAAAGGGCTTGATTTACCTGATTGGGAAGAGTTTTCCGGTATTGACCGCATCCAGATTTTAAAGAATTCAGAACAAATTAATACTATCCGCAAGTATCGTGAATCTATTCCTGATTGGCTAGATGAGGTAGGGGCTCAGGGATTAGGAGAAATAGTTTGGGAAAAAGAGTTACACGAGTTGAATAAAGAAGCCCACGTGGTATTGCGTGTAAATACGCTAAAAATCTCGTCAGTAGATTTGCGAAAAAAATTACATGAACATGGAATAGAACTTGAAACAATAAGTAGCACATCTCCCCTGTGGAAGGAGATAAAGAGTGAGGCATTTGTTCTCTTAAGGCGGCAAAACCTTTTTCAACTCGACGAATACAAACAAGGATTATTTGAAATACAAGATGCATCATCTCAATTGATAGCTCCTTTTCTGCGATTAGGTGGAGGTATGACTGTTATAGATGCATGCGCAGGTGCTGGGGGGAAATCATTGCATATAGCCGCAATGATGAAAAATAAAGGAAAAATTATTTCGATGGATATTGAAGAACGGAAGTTAACTGAGCTGAAAAGACGTGCTGAAAGGGCCGGCGCTGAAATAATCCGAACACAATTAATCAATTCATCTACAATTCACAATTATAAAAATAAAGCGGATAGATTACTTTTAGATGTTCCATGCTCTGGATTGGGCGTTATCCGAAGAAATCCGGATGCTAAATGGAAATTGAGTATGGGCTTTATTAATCAGATTAAGAAAACCCAACAGGACATTATTTGTAATTATTCTCAAATGCTAAAGCCTGGAGGTATAATGGTTTATGCCACTTGCAGCATTTTGCCGGGCGAAAATCAAAATCAGGTGGAACAATTTTTAAGTAAGAATAAAACTTTTGAATTTATTGAGGATAGAAAAATTTTTCCAAGCGAAGGATTTGATGGATTTTATATGGCTGCATTAAGAAAAATGGATTGAATCTCCCATTTTGGATTCCTAATTATATTTGTGATTCCGGGGAGGCTCGAACTCCCGGCCCGCTGATTAAGAGTCAGCTGCTCTACCAAAGAGCTACGAAATCGTATTTTTGCAAATGCAAAAACTTATTTCATTTAAAGGTGTGTTTTTTATTTCGTTTTTTCGTAAACAACTGTATTTTCCTGCGTCAGAGATCGCAGGGAAATATAGTATAGACGGGGCCTGGATTTTTTAGCCACCAATCATCTTTTTTATTTCATTAAGCTTCATTAAGGCTTCAATAGGGGTTAAGGTATTAAGATCTGTTTTTTTGATTTCATCCTTTATGTTTTCCAATACAGGATCATTCAATTGAAAAAAACTTAATTGTAGATTTTCATTGTTTTGTTTGTTGTTGATAGTGGGTACAAAACTATCTTGCTGCTTGTCTCTTGCTTCTTGTTTCTTGATTCTTGATTCTTTTCTGTCCGTGCCACCAATTCCAGATTCCTTCCCTTCTCTTTCTCCTTCTAACTGGGCAAGAATTTGATTGGCTCTATCCAGTACTTTCCTTGGCATTCCTGCCATTTTAGCAACGTGGATACCGAAGCTATGTTCACTTCCTCCTGCCACTAATTTGCGCGTAAATAATATTTTGTTGCCAACTTCTTTTACCGAAACACTAAAGTTTTTTATTCGATTTAATGAATTTGTCATTTCATTTAATTCGTGATAATGAGTGGCAAATAATGTTTTAGCTTTTACCGATGGATTTTCATGAATGAATTCGGCAATAGCCCAGGCAATGGAAATACCATCATAGGTACTGGTCCCTCTGCCTATTTCATCCAGCAATATTAAACTGCGGTTGGATAAGTTGTTTAAGATGCTGGCTGTTTCATTCATTTCAACCATAAAGGTAGATTCGCCGGATGAAATATTATCGGAAGCTCCTACCCTGGTAAATATTTTATCTACCAGGCCTAAATTCGCGTGTTTTGCAGGTACAAAACTTCCTATCTGAGCCATCAGCACAATTAATGCAGTTTGCCTTAACAGAGCCGATTTACCTGACATGTTAGGTCCGGTAATGATAATGATTTGTTGGTTTTGATTATCTAAGTATATATCATTTGCAATATATTCTTCGCCGATGGGAAGTTGTTTTTCAATCACCGGATGACGGCCATCTTTGATATCCAATACGTCGTTTTCAAAAAGATGGGGGCGCACATAATTATTTTTCTGTGCAATTATTGCGAACGATATCAGGCAATCTAATCGCCCTATTAATGAGCCATTTAGCTGTATTACGGAAATGTAATCCATTAATCCGATTACCAAATCGTTAAACAGTTTTATCTCCAGTGCCTGTATTTTTTCTTCTGCGCCTAATATTTTTTCTTCGTATTCTTTTAGTTCCGGTGTGATGTATCGTTCAGCCGAAGTAAGAGTTTGCTTGCGCATCCAGGTAGCAGGTACTTTATCTTTATGAGTATTGGTTACTTCCAGATAGTATCCAAATACATTGTTGAATGCCACTTTCAAAGAAGAAATCCCTGTAAGTTCGCTTTCACGCTGCTGTATCTGCAATAAATAATCTTTGCCCGAATAAGCAATTTTGCGCAAGTCATCCAATTCAGCATTTACCCCTTCAGCAATTACATTCCCTTTAGCAATAAGGTAAGGAGGCTCAGGCATTATCTCTTTTTCGATGCGCCCGATTACGAGTTTGCAGGGATTAAGTTGCTCTGCAATTTTCTGTAAAGAGGGATGTTTCGATTTTTCGCAAGCTATTTTTATCGGCTCAATAGCTGATAAAGCGCGTTTCAGTTGAACTACTTCCTTTGGTGAAATGCGCGCTGTTGCTACTTTTGAAATGATACGTTCCAAATCACCAATCAGTTCAAGTTGTTCCGTAATGCACCCGTTTGTTTCAGGATTTGACAATAAATAATCCACAATATCTAATCGTTCTTCAATAGAAACTTTGTCTTTCAATGGTAATGCCAGCCAACGTTTTAGCATTCTTGAGCCCATTGGGGAAACAGTTTGATCAATAATATCGATCAGTGTTTTTGCATTGTCGTTTTGTGAGTTAAACAATTCTAAATTACGAATCGTAAAGCGATCCAGCCAAACGTATTTTTCCTCTTCAATACGTGAAATGGTACTGATGTGTTTTACTTTATCATGTGCCGTATCGGCAAGGTAGTGAAGTGCAGCACCGGCAGCGATGATGCCTTGTTTCAGGTTTTCGATGCCAAAGCCTTTTAATGATTTGGTGTCGAAATGTTTTAATAATAATTCATTTCCGAATTCTGAGGTAAAAGCCCAGTCATCCAATCCATAGAGATAAAATTTTTCTCCGAAAGTTTCGGTGAATAGTTTCTTTTTGTTTTTTTGAAACAAAACTTCGCTTGGGCGGAAGCTTTGTAAAAGTTTATCAATGTATTCAAGATTACCTTCGGCAACTAAAAATTCACCGGTGGAAACATCCAGAAAAGAAACGCCCGCTTCGGCTCCTCTTTCCTTTGGAGAAGGGGAGGAGGTGAGGTATACGCTCGCTAAAAAGTTATTTGATTTATGTTCAAGTACCTTGTCATTATAGGAAACACCGGGAGTTACCAGTTCGGTAACACCACGTTTTACAATGTTTTTGGTGAGTTTCGGATCTTCCAGCTGATCGCAGATAGCGACACGTTGTCCGGCACGAACTAATTTTGGAAGATAAGTATCCAATGAATGATAAGGAAAGCCGGCCAATTCAATATGAGAAGCATATCCATTGGCGCGTTTGGTAAGTACAATACCAAGTATATTTGCAGCTTTCACTGCATCGCTACCAAAAGTTTCATAAAAATCGCCAACACGAAATAATAATAAAGCATCAGGGTATTTCGCCTTGATACCATTAAACTGTTTCATGAGCGGGGTTTCGCTTTCCGCAGTAGTAGTTTTTGATGTTACTTTATCTTTTGCCATCTTTGGTAAAAATACAAAACCTATTTATACCGCAAATACAAAGTTTTTAACACTTTTTCATCATTTGTTTTTAGCTTTGCTTTTGGAAATAAATTTCGCTTGAGGAAACTTCCGGTAAGGCACAAAGGCGCAAAGAAGAAAAAAATCGTGAATTATTAAACTTTGAGTCCCCTCCGAAAAGAGTTTTTGACACGAATTGCACGAATTATTTTTTTTAAATATAATTGATAATCTGCTTATTAAATTAGTGAAATTAGTGTCAAATAGGGTTTGAAAGGGTTTTCGGAGCGGACTCAACTTTGGTTAAGTCTTTGTGCCTTCGCGCCTTTGCGGCAAAAATCTTTTTCCATCCAGATTAGCATAAGTAACAGCAATAGAAAAATAGTTTTGAATGGTAAAATATGAGAAAATTATTAAATGAAGAATTAAACCGGAAATCGGTGGATGAATTTAGAAGTGCCTCTAAAACACCTATTATAATTGTGCTTGATAATGTCCGCAGTTTAAATAATGTAGGTTCTGTTTTCAGAACTGCGGATGCTTTTTTAGTGGAAGCTGTTTATTTATGTGGTATTACAGGAACTCCCCCGAATAAAGATATTCAAAAAACTGCATTGGGCTCAACGGACAGCGTTGCCTGGAAACATTTTGCAACAACTATGGATGCGGTTGAAGAATTAAAGCAAAATAATTTCCAGGTGCTTGCGATAGAGCAAACCGAATCTGCAATTAAGCTAAATAATTTTAAGCCGGATAAAAAACAAAAACTGGCCATTATTTTTGGTAACGAAGTTAAAGGTGTGCAACAAGAGGTAATTGATGCTTGCGCAGCGGTTATTGAAATACCACAGGCGGGGACCAAGCATTCAATAAATATTGCGGTAAGTGTTGGAATTGTGACCTGGGATATATTTCAGAAGATGCTTTTGATTTAATAGCATTGTTATTTGTAAGCCGTATATTTGCACAAAAAAATATTAGTAATAAAAAAAATATAATTTGTAAATCAATGTTGTTCAGTTAATAAGCCCTCGCACATATTTCGACAGGCTCAATATGACGGTCGCGCGGTCAGTCTGAGCTTGTCGAAGACCTTGGGAAGGTGAGTATTAGAAAAAACTCTTAGCTAAACAGCACTAATTTGTAATTTCGTTTAGATTTTTATCCTTAAAGACATGATTGTAGATATTTTTATTCCTTGTTTTATCGATCAAATTTATCCTGATACAGGATTAAATATGGTGAAGATTTTAGAAAAAGTAGGTTGCGGTGTAAACTATAATCCCGAGCAAACTTGTTGTGGGCAACCTGCATTTAATGTTGGATACTGGGACGAATGCAAAGAGGTTGGAGAAAAGTTTATTCGTGAGTTTCAGAACGATCGTTATATTGTTTGTCCGTCTGCATCATGTGTTGGAATGATAAAGAACTATTATCCCGATATGTTCCATAATACTGTTTTACACAATGAATATAAGCAAATACAGAAAAACATTTTTGAGTTTTCTGATTTTATGGTGAATGTATTAAAAATTACCGATCTGGGCGCAACCCTCAATGGCATTGCAACCTATCATGATTCATGCGCTGCTATACGCGAATATGGAATCAAACGTGAGCCCAGAATATTACTCGAAAAAGTACGGGGATTAGAATTAAGGGAAATGAAAGACACCGATGTATGTTGTGGGTTTGGAGGAAGCTTTTCTGTTAAATTTGAACCTATTGCAGTAGGTATGGGGGAACAAAAATTAGAAAATGCCCTTGAAACAGGTGCTGAATACCTTATATCTACGGATGTTTCCTGCCTTATGCATATCGAAGGAGTTGCGAAAAAACAAAACAAAAATATAAGGATGATGCATTTATGTGATGTACTTGCATCGGGATGGGACTAAATTTATTCCGTTTTTCGGTTTTTGTTAAGTGCAATTTTATGCGTTATTCCAATCAGAAGAACAACTGGTTATTCAAATGTAGAACGTTTGTTTATTTGTCCACATGGATAAGTGTTAGCACTTCTAAAATATTGATAAATCTGCTACTTGAAAAGAGCTAAAACCAGTTCACAAAACAAAAACACCTGCCAAAAATATTTCCTCCTTGCTCCCAAATCTGCAGAACATGACCTAAGGAATTGGGACAAAATAACTTTTACAATATTGGCTTAATAGTATAATTC
>JAVHPR010000346.1:0-1902 GCA_036170695.1 Bacteroidia bacterium | reverse complement strand
TTTTTATTAAATTATTTGAACATTGGTATAATAACAAATTGCAAAAAGCAGAACCAATTGAAAATTTAATTGAGGTTTTTAATACTTCTGGTAACACAACTATAGATGCTGCAAACAATTGCGAAATAATTTTTACAGCTAACGAATGGAAACTAAAAAACGAAAACGAAAAACAAAAAATATTGCTCTGTTATCGTTTAGCTTATCTTGCAAAAACAATGGTTAATTGGTGCCCTGCACTTGGAACTGTTTTGGCAAATGATGAAGTTAAAGAAGGACTCTCTGTTCGCGGTGGTCACCCAGTTGAACAACGAAAAATGATGCAATGGTGCCTTCGCATAACTGCTTATGCTGAACGACTTTTAGCCGGACTTAACATTGTTGATTGGACAGATTCGCTTAAAGAAATGCAACGCAACTGGATTGGTAAAAGTGTTGGAGCAGAGATAAAGTTCCAAGTTCCAAGTTCCAAGTTCCAAGCTACAAAAAGTGAGGTCGTTGTTTTCACCACCCGCCCCGATACAATTTTTGGCTGCACTTTTATGGTTCTTGCGCCAGAACATGAACTTGTAACAAATATCACAACGCCAGAGCAAAAATCAGCAATTGAAGAATACATAACCAAAACAAAAAAACGTACCGAACGCGAAAGAATTACTGAAGTAAACAAAGTTTCGGGCTGTTTTACAGGAGCTTATGCTATTCATCCTTTTACTAATTTGCCTATTCCTATTTGGCTCAGCGATTATGTACTTGCTGGTTATGGAACCGGAGCAATAATGGCAGTTCCGGCACACGATAGTCGCGATTTTGCTTTTGCACGTTATTTTAATTTACCAATTATTCAAGTAATTAAGAAAAATAACGAAGAACCAACTGAAACTTCTACATGGACAGAATCATTCGACGCAAAAGAAGGAACTTGCATTAATTCCGATTTTATTAATGGTTTGCAAGTTGTTGAAGCAATTAACAAAATGATTTCAAAAATTGAAGAAATGGGAATTGGTAAACGAATGATTAATTATCGTTTACGTGATGCCATTTTCAGCCGTCAACGTTATTGGGGCGAACCATTTCCAATATATTACAAAGACGAACTCCCCTACCCTTTACCCGAAAACGAACTACCTCTTGAACTTCCCGAAATTGATTCATTTTTACCAACATCCGACGGACAACCTCCGCTTTGTCGTGCAGCAAACTGGAAAACAAAAGATGGATACCCACTCGAATATAGCACCATGCCTGGTTTTGCCGGTTCATCGGGTTATTATTTCAGATACATGGACCCAACAAATAATAATGAGTTTGTTTCAAAAGATGCTGTAAATTACTGGAAAGATGTTGACCTATATATTGGTGGTACAGAACACGCTACAGGTCATTTAATTTATTCGCGTTTTTGGTGTAAATTTTTACACGACATTGAAATTGTTCCCGTTGAAGAACCTTTTAAAAAACTGATTAATCAGGGTATGATTCAAGGTCGCTCAAATTTCATTTACCGTATTGGCACGACTAATGTTTTTGCCTCTTTAAATATTGCCCAAAAATATTCTCATACTCTTTTAAAAAATAATGAAGATACTTTTGGAGATGAAATACTTGATGAGCTTATAAAAAAGTACGGAATAAAAAACATAGTAGATGAAAAACTTGACTCAAAATTAATGAGAGTTGTATATCCCACCAAGATTACCCCAACTTATGTTGATGTAAATATTGTTATAAATGATGTTTTAGATATTGAGGCTTTTAAAAAATGGTCACCAGATAATGCATCGGCAGAATTTATTTTAGAAGACGGAAAATATGTTTGTGGTTATGCCATTGAGAAAATGTCTAAATCGAAATATAATGTTGTTAATCCCGATACAATTGTTGAAAAATACGGAGCCG
>JAVHPR010000345.1:0-9844 GCA_036170695.1 Bacteroidia bacterium | reverse complement strand
GCTAATATATATGCCTGAAAATATTTATCCCCCAACTTTTCCGATTGACCCCAAAATTAGGGTATTTTTACAACTAAAGAAATAAATAGTGCGCTTGATATGTTAAGTGACTTTATAAAAAAAAAGAAGTGATATAGTTGCTAAAAAATAATACCGAAGGTACAGTAGAGGTTGTTTATTAGGGTAAGAAAAAAATAAATAAAAAAGGGAGATAACTTTTATCTCCCTTGCTATGTTATCACGTAGCCTTAAATATAACTAAATCTTTTTTAAACCTAAAGATATTGTAAGTGGGTTTTAATTCCTTAAAGGGAAATATAACTAAACCTTATTTAAACCTAAAGATATTGTAAGCGGGTTGTAATTCCTTAACAGTAAAAATAACTAATCTTGTACAAAGATAATGATTTATTTCTGATTAACACGATGCAGCGGTCTTTTTCTTTTCTAAGAAAGAATAATTACCTTTGTTGAAGTTCTTTAAATGGTATTGAATAGATGTGAATCTATTTGACGATATTTCACCAAAAGAGACACCAAATTTTTAAAACAGTCCGCAAACCCTTGTTATTAAAGGCGACTGCATATTAGTACTGTGGTACAAGACAAATATATGATTTTCAATGTTTTGTTTTACACATAGTTCAATTATTCCCTTGTATATGAATTAGTTGTTCTGAATGAAAAAATATTGAAATATTTTTTCTCCTATTCTCCTTTAAATTCAAGGAAACCAAGCGTATGTATATGTTTGCTTAGTAGCATTATTTTAGTTTCTTAATTTTATCTTCCAACTTCTTCAAGTCCTCAAGGTCTTGCTCATCAGCACTTTTAGCGTCAAATGCTTTTCTTTTTGCATCAAATTTTTCATAGACCGCTTCAACGTGTTTTTCCATTTGAGCATGGCTTATTTTACCTGCGCTTTTAAGCACCTTTTTATCATTCAACTCAATAATACGGTCAATGTTTACACGCCAAAAATTCATAGTTATATCCTTTCGGTCTTTTGCTCTTAATTCGGCTACCTCTAAAAACACTACTACAAAGCGGTTCAGGCTGTCAATTTCATTATCGGTTAAATAATTTTTAGCAATCGTAATGTCTTGTTTCCTTACCACAGAACCTTTCCAACTTGTCAATGCCATATTAGGTTGGTCTTGTTTGGCTCTGCCGACAATAATTTCCGCAGCCGTTTTAGCCGTAATAGCGTATAGAATTTTATTTTGTGCTTCGGCAAAAAACTGCTGAGTGGCTTTATCGGTTGCGTCATAATCGCTACTAAGCGAAAACAAATCTTTCACCTTTTGGTAAAACCGTTTTTCGGAGGCGCGTATATCTCTGATACGAGCAAGTAGTTCATCAAAATAATCGGGTCTGCCATCAGGTTTTTTCAGACGGTCGTCATCCATCACAAACCCTTTAATCATATATTCTTTGAGGTTTCGGTTTGCCCATTGCCTAAACTGTGTGCCTCGTTTGCTACGCACTCTAAAGCCAATAGCCAAAATCATTTCTAATGAATAGAAAGTAACCGAATAGTTTTTACCGTCAGAGGCAGTTGTCAAGTAATCCTTGACAACTGAAACTTCATCTAATTCCTTCTCCTCCAGTACATTTATAATATGTAAACTAATGTTTTGTTTAGTGGTGGCAAAAAGTTCTGCCAATTGGTTTTGGTTCATCCAAATACTACCATCTTTTGCATACAACGATACGGCAGTTTTGCCATCATCAGTATTGTATATAATAATGCTATTATTCTCCATCATTACAATTTTTAGTGGGTACTGGTGCGAAAGATGCGTAATTATTTTTTCGGTTTAAACATTGAACACGCCATTTTATATTCTTCATCATACGGCAATCCAAACTGCGAAACCTTTTCGGGTGCGGTCAATACCCAACTTACAAAGTAATATGCTAATATATGATAGCCTGAAAACACTTTACCTGAGATAGAATTAATCTTGTAATCCATTTTGTCGGGGCGGTAGCCTTGTGTACCTTGCATCGCAATTTCAAAAGCTATCTTCTTTATTTCATCTTTTGGCATTGCTTCAAAGTATTGCAGAGCATCAACCATAAACATAACAACAGCCATGTTTGTACCAATATTTTTCTGTGTTTTTTGAAACTTTTCTTCTTCCCTTTGTTTGTAAAGGTCTTTGGGCGACTCTAAATCGTAGGGGTCGTTTTCGATTGATGCCAAAAGGTTGTCAATATCGGTTCTTTGAGTGCGGTATTGCTTTTCATTTACAAGTTCAAAATTCTTATCGAGTTTTAAATCTTCTGCCCAATGTAAAATTAATTCATATTCTTCGGCAGGTTCTCGGTTTTCTCTGTATTGCAGGTATTCATCGTAAAACACTTGTGCCTGATTTAATTCATTGGGCGTGGCTTTAAAATCTTTGATGCAATCAATTCCGTACAGTTCTTTAAATTGGATAGCATTAACAATACTGTAAATTTTACTTGCTGAAATAATATTTTTAGGTGATAGCTCAACAATTTTTTTATCGGTAACTGAATTAATTCCCTGCTGAATTAAATTGTACAGCGATGCAAATTGATACGGTCTCAACTCAGCGTATTCGTTGTAAATCAGGTTCTCAATAAATAGGTCAATGGGGGTGTTATATGCTTGTAAATTAAGTCCTGCGAATAAACTTGTAGCGTATCCATTTACAGAATCTTCCTGCAATCCCAAAGCTCTTAGTTTTTGAAGTGAAGGTTCTATGGTTTTTAGGAAGGGGGCTTTATGTGCGTGAGTTGTTACAAACAACAAGTTTAAATCACCTTTTCTCGCTTCAATAACAAATTGTAAATGGATTAATTCGTGAATTATTAAATGCTCCACCGCAGGATAACTTGGTTTGTAGCGGATAACGTGTTTTTCCCTATTGTAATTTTCAGCAAACTCAATTTTGGCGGCAGTTTTAATATCGGGGTCTTTTGTCAATTCAATTTCAGTACCGCCTTCAAATTCCAATTTGTGTAAATATTCTTTTACGATTTTCTTGCCTTCATTTTCTTCAACAACTCGCTTGGCAATGTCAAACGCCTGTTTCACCGATTTCTGAAACAGCACATCTTTGTTCTTGTTGGTTTTGATAGCCTGTATGGTGCTATTAAACGCAGATTGCAAATCATTTTCTTTTTCTGCAATCATTCCCAAAGCAAGGTATGTATTCGGATAGTCCTTATTTATTTTTAACGCTTCGTTTAAATATTTTTTTGCTTCATCAAGTTTGTCCTGTTGCATCAGGAGATAGCCAATATTGTTGATAGCAACGTTATCTTTAGGATTTGCAATAATTGCTTGGTCGAAATACTTCATCGCTGTGGGAACATCGTTTTTGAACTTTGCAAAAATATTACCCATCATAAGCAAAGCCCATCCGTTTTTTGAATCCCACCGAAGGGCATCAATTAAACAGTTAATCGCTTCTTCTTGCTCGCCTTCATCGGAAAGTATTTGCCCCATAACTCGGTGATATTCCGAAACAGAAGGATTTTTTTCAATAAGGGTATGAAGTATTGGTTTAGCATCGGCATACTTTCCTTTTTCACAAAGAGCAACCGCTTTTCGGTAATCAGCTTCTTGTGAAACTATTGAAGGGGTGTCAATTTCTATTGTTACCAAATTATTATTGATTGTAACCTTCGGCTTATAAGGGTGGTAGGTGTAATATTCCTGAAACCTTTTAATTATAACTTCATTGTCTGCGCCCACCAAGTCAGGGAAAATGGTGAATAAGAAGTTGTCTATTTTATGAATGATTTGCATTTATTGTTCTATTGTTTTATAAAGGAAATTGTTTTGAGTACTTATTTTCACCCCAAAGAAATATTGCTGGTATGGCATCCTCCCCAATGTAATCCGTATGCGCTCCACAATATTCCTCTTTATTTGCATTCAGTTTAAGTGATATTTGTTTAACAGCATAAATATCATTGTATCCATCTTCGTATCCAGATACAACAACAATTGTATCAGAAGGAAATTGTTTTAGTTTTTCAATGAGTTCTGTCGTTGTCATCTTGTTTCCAGTGGTTTTAATTTTATACTTAATTCTTGAGATTCGATTTATATTATTTCTTTATGCCGTAGCCCGCTCTTTGTTGTTGTCGTGCTATAAATAAAACAGATAGAATATCTGCCTTATCAGCTTCTTTTGCCTTTGCTAATTTATTTTCTAAGTCGGAAATTACTTTTTCATAGTCAATATCCTTGTGCATATCATAGCTCCTTTTGCTAATTTCTGCGTGTTCCTGTGCAGTTAGCGGTTGTTCATCATTTTTGTCCCTGAACTCACCTAATTTGATTTTCATTTTGAATTGTTTTTATAGAATGTCAAATTTATATATTATTGAACACTATTTTGGCGAAAAAAAATAATCATATAAATATACGTAAATTTATGGTTAAATATAAAATAGGAAAGAGCCATGAGGCTATAAATTTATAATTGTTGCCAAATAATTTAGATGCTGTATTAAAGTTTGAAAGTATTCCTAAAAACAAAAAAGAATAGGACATCGTTGGCATTGTAATGTAATTTTTTTTGCCTGAGTAATGAGAAATAAAAAAAAAGAACAAGTAGGAACTTGAAGAAAAATTCGGTTTTATAAAAAGATTAGATGGAATAATATTATGATAGTCCAATCAATGTCAAATGAAGAAATCGTTAAAGAGTTACTTTACGATATTGAAATTGTGAAAAGGAAAGCTGAGTATTCACTTGAAATGGTCAAAAGGATACTAATAAAAACAAAGTCTTATCCATTTATTAAAGCGTATGACTATGTTACACCAAAAACAAAAAATAAATGGATTTATGTTTTAGAAATAAAATCAAAGAATAACAGCTTTGTAACATCCGTTAATTATCACTATACGGATATTGGATTAAGAGCCTCAATGGTTACAAGCAATATGGATATTGTTTTTTACACGGGTCATTTTTTTACAAGATATGCGGAGCGAGAAGGATTAAACCTTCCCAGTCCTGTGGATAAAATGAAATTATTTTTCTCGTTAAACCCACATATAAATTACAGGATAGAAAAACAACTGGAAGTTGGGGTGTTTGAAATTTTCGGAACAGTTAAAACGGGTGTAATTCTTGGAAAAAAAATTGCTCATAATATTATGGTTTGCAATACCTATTTGTCCAATGAAATGTTAAAGGGTAATCAAGTAGATGTTGCCAGTGAACAAAAGGCTGAATTGGATTATTATGTTTCAATGAGAAATTCTGGAAAGATTTAATACAAGTAAGTCAATATTCTGCACCCTTAATGGTAAATGGATATTCATCTTCCTTAGGATAATAAAAGCCCTGTTATTAAATGGTTTTTGATAAAACATCTTAACCTGCCGACAGAATAAGTAGAAGGTAAATAAGCATCGTTGTTATGCTAATTATGTAACCTGCAATTGCTAATCCTCGCAATTCACTCTTAAAACCGATAATACAAAATATCCAAGCTATGAAGGGTACGAAAAAAGACAAGATAAATCCCAATATTGCTGCCCAGTTCCTCGATTTATCTCCACCACCTTTAATTAGTGATTTAACATATTGTTTTGCTTCAATGGTTTTACGAATAGGCATCGTTATTATTCTTTTGTAATCAGACGACACATTATTTTCAAAAACTATTTTTTCTTTTTTAGGTACTACTATTCCCAAATCATTACCTATTGAAGCACTAATTGTATTATCTAATTCAGGTGTGTTTTCAACCTCAGGAGAAATTATTGTTTGTTCATTTTCTTGACTTTTATTTCCAACTATTTCTTTGCTGTCTTGCTTTACATTTTTATTATGCCATTGAATTGTATAACCTGATGTATAAAGTCTTTTGTCCATTGTACATGAAGTCATGACAGTCATTAGAGCCAGTCCGATAAAAGAAAGTTTTTTGAGTGATTTCATTTTGATTTAATTTTTTGTTCCCCGAAAGGAAGTTTAAATATTATCAGCAATTCAACGATTTATTTTTGCCCCTTTGAATATATTTGGTCGTAATATTCCCGTATTATAAAAGACAGAGATTTCCCCCAATATGTCGTTAAACCATTGCCACCTGCCTCTTTATTTATAATATTTTCAGAAGAAATAATCGCACCAGTTGAAATATCAAAAAAAGTAACATACGCAGATGTTCTTTTTGTTTCTTTATTAAAAAATTCCACATCCACTATATACCCAATTTTTGCAGTAGAATTGTTTGGTTTATCGAATTTTGATATTGTTTCTTTAATCGCATTTAAAGACAATGTAAAAGGAGTTGTTTGGACAATATTATCGGAGGAAACTTTACTATTTAGAATGGTAATATTAACGGGATTGTACGTTATTTTATTTTTCTTAAACCATTTTTGCATTTTATCAATAGGAATTTCGGTTAGAGGAAATGAGTTCCAAGAAGAAAAATAACTATCCCGTATTTCCGCCCCCTTGTTCAAGTATTTTTCATCTATAAACCTGAAATTGGTAAAATCAAAGCCATAGAATACTAATTCCGTAGTTGAATAAACATCATTCATTGTGAGATTTGTTTTTGCTGAATTACTTTTTTTTGAGGTTGCTGATGAAGATTGGTGTCCTTTGAATCTATCCGCTAAATCATTAAATACAGCATCCACACAATTGCCTTCCCATCCCGTTTGATTAAATTTAAAATCAGCTATTACTCCACCAGTATTTTCAATATCCATAACAGTCCCCGACATTTCTTTGAATGTTCTTTTGCAGCCATTATCTTGTCTATCTTTATAAGAAAAAGTAATTAAATATTCGGCATCCCCCATTGTGGCAACTGTTTTCATCCCCTTGCTGAACAAACTGTATTTTAATTTATCAACGGCTTTTAATTTGTCCTCAGGCATTGGTGATATATAAATAGATTTGGAATTATCAAATGAACCTGAAAAATTGAGTTCAAGTCCCGTTAACGTTTGACCATTTGAAAGTTGTGCAGAAACTATGAGTAATAACGTTAAGAATGGAAACTGTACTTTATTCATTACTATTGTTTTTAGGGTAAGGTGCATGGTGAGCGAAAGAACTATCCTTTTTTTGTGCAATATTATCTTAATACAATTGCATTGTTTTACATTGATTTTTCTGAATCTGTACAGTCCCACTCCATGTGGTTGAACCATCAGTAGCTGTATAGTTATAAAAGCCCACTTTTACACTATTAAAAGTGGCGCATCCACTTTCGCCACAACTTGGGACAGATGTCATGTCAAGTGTAATATCAGAGGAAAAACCATTTAGTTGAACAGTTGTAGTTCCAAATCCACTTCCAGCAATTTGCCAAAAAACAATATTACCTGTTGCAGCATTTTCAATTACAGTTTGTGTTGCTTCGTCCTTCTTTTTATCATTTTTTGATGATACCTCTAATTTGAAAAGTAAACTCTGACTTTGGTCGTTTACGTTTAGGGTATAATCCACATCTTTCGTTGCACTTGTTTGACCATCAGGCATTGTCCATTTATAATTAGAGGCATCAGTAGATGTGCTTGTTAGTTTTATCGTTTCACCAGCAACATATACACTTTTATCTGTTTTAAAAGATGCTGTTGGCTGTTTTTGGCAACTTGTCATTAATACTGCTACTGAGAGCATTGAAAAAAGTATTCTATACGGTTTCATGATTTATATTTATTAGTTAGATGGCAAATATATAAATATTTTTCAAATGCTATCTAATTGGATAGCATTATTATTTTTCAAAATGCCGCTATTTGATTAGTCAAAAAAGCGTGTGTAATGGATGAAAAGGAAAGAGAAAAAAAGGAAAGACTGAAACTTCAAAAAAAATTTGGTGAACACCTTATTATGCTCAGAAAATCAAAGGGCATAACTCCTGCTGAGTTAGCAAGGAGATGCTATATGGAGCGGTCTAATATTGCAAGGTTGGAAAAAGGAAGAAGTAACCCTTCTTTATATGTATTAACAAAATTAGCTGTGGGATTAGATATTAATATAGAGGAGCTTCTGAAAGGGTTTAATTAATTATCATGATACCATTTGCGCTCATTTACGCTACAATTCCCAAAACAAACCACCATACCTCATAAAAGAAAAAATCAGCTCTCTAATGCGACCTTTTGATGGAATCTCATGGAAATAGATACCGTACCTAAACTAATAACAAGCCGAACTGAAAACAATAATGTTCCAATGGTTTAGAGAAGGTTGTTTATAATAGGGTAGTGAATTAAAATCTCTTGTTTTATTTTCGGCTCGAATCCTACATTCTGTAATGTCTTTTCAAGCATTAATTGTTTTACTGTTTCTGAAATACCTTGTTCGCAAATCAAAGCATCATGTATTGGAAGAACGAATGAAGTCGGGTATTTTTCTGCAATCTCATGGAGAATGGTGTTAATTACTATCTGTGCTTCTAACTTCTGTAATTTTATGGCTAATGCCTTATAGTTATTCTTTTTTGTTTCAGTAATCATAGCCGATACATTTGGGAACTCGGTTGCAAAAGCAGTTCTAAACTTGTCTGCTCTTTTTTCTTTTGAAAAAAAAACTCGCTTAAAAAAATCCAATTTAAAAGTATCTTCATTTTTTATTTCAATATTTTCCCGCTTGAATATTTTTTTCAATTCTGTATTAAATGTTCCATTACTCGTAAGTTCTATATACATAATAACATCAACAGGCAAATCGTCCTTGTATTTTTCTAACAAGAATTTAATAAATAGAAATGGTTGAAAGTTTGAGTAGTCGAGCTGAACAAGTGGTTTGCCTTCGTACCGAAGAAATTTTCTTAAAACACCTGGCATCAAGGTGACATTATAGAACACACGGTTGACAGTTGATGGACAGGAAAATTTATAAATTCCATTTTCAATTTTCCTTACCGCGTATTTCCATTGCATAGCTATCTCTGTATCTAAAACTCTGTCCTTTTTTATGTACATCACCTGTTTTCCATTGCGGTCAGTGAACTCACACTTGGTTGGCTTTAACTTCATTCGATTTTTCACCTGTTCATCAATCCAACCATAAACACTTGAATCCATTTCAAGTTTCATTGCATTTTCTTTGATGAATAAGTATTCGGGATGTTTAATTACTTTAACAAGAATGTCCCAACGAGTACGGTTTGCTTTTACAACTTTTTTCAAAAAAGCGTCTCTACCCTTGCTGCACTTTTTTTCTTCTCTGAATCTATCACTATCATTGACACAGCGAGGACTGTTAACCGAAAATGCTTTGGTGTTATTTTTAATTATTTCTAAAAAAGCGTCCCTATTATATATATATTCTTTTTTTATATATAATTTATCTAATGTTATTGATTGATTTACATATAAATATTGATAGTTATTATATGATGTTAGTTGATTATTGTTAAAATTGGGCTCGATATTTTTTTAGGAGTTGTGAGTTTATTTTGAGGCTCAAATTTTTCTTGAAACAATGCGGGTCGAATATGAGGAAAATAATAAGGACACTTAATTCTATACCCATAGGACTCATATCCAACAGCCTGCCCGTTACTCATGGCGAATTTCATGTGGTAATCACATTCGACAACGCCCATGTTGAACAAATTATTCTTCATCCGTGTGATTATAGGTTGTCGGATAACTTTTTTAAGAATGGTGTTTGAAACGGGAACATAGGTTTGCTGTTCTATTTGTTCCGCATAAATTAACGAAACAAAATATTCATATTTTGGAATATGTTTTTTTTCCTTCGGTAATTCCCATTCATCAAATAAATGAACGAAATTAATTGTTGGAGGTATTGAAATAAGGAATTGGGACAAAATAACTTTTACAATATTGGCTTAATAGTATAAT
>JAVHPR010000344.1:0-9894 GCA_036170695.1 Bacteroidia bacterium | reverse complement strand
ACATTCAGTTTTTTTTTATTCCTTTGTTGCTCACATTGTCTTTAAAATGAAAAAAACTACGACTATTTTAATATTGCTATTGACATTGTTTGTGATCAGGTCATTTTCTCAACCTTATGTGGATGTTCTTAGTTTTAATGGTCAGACATTTTCATCAACCTATAAAGACAATACCAAATGGAAGAATAAAACCGATGATTATTTTCTTAACTTTTTTATTCCTAAAGAATTTAAAAACGGTAATGTTTTACTAGTACGCCTTAATAGTGAAATGATGTGTTCCACTTTCACTCCTGATTCCTCATACACCTCAAAATTGTATAATGTTTCGGTACCTATAGGATTCCAGTTTTTGTCAGAAAGTAAAAAATGGAAAACCGTTGTAATTGCTATTCCAAAAATTGCATCAGATTTTAAAGAAAGCGTTAATGGTAATGATTATCAAATTGGAGGAATATTTTTAGAGAACTATGAGCACAGTAAAAAGTTAAAGATAAAAGCAGGTATCTATTATAATCGGGAGGCTTTTGGCAACTTTTTTATGCCCTTAATTGGTATTGATTGGCAGGCAACTGAACGATTAAATTTATATGGAATTATGCCATCCAGTTATAAGGTTGAATATGCGATTACTAAAAATAAATTATATGCGGGGCTAAATTTTAAATCACTTACACGATCCTTTCGTTTATCAAAAGTACAAAACTTTGATTACGTCCGTTACAATGAAATATTTTTAAAATTATTTGTAGATTATTTCGTTTACCAAAAAGTTTTGGTATTTGGAGAACTTGGATATTCTCTTGGGAAAAATCCTTTGCAATATAGATTTAATACAAAGGAGGAAACCTTGAGTAATCCGGTTTATACTCCATTAAAAAGTTATCCGGTTATAAATTTTGGTGTGGCTTATCGCATTCGTTTATAATAAATCAGACGGTCAGCTTTTTATATCTCACCCGTTTAGGCTCTACATTTCCTAAACGTTTTTTCTTGTTTTCTTCGTATTCGGAATATCCTCCTTCAAAATAATATACTTGTGAATTACCTTCAAAAGCGAGGATGTGAGTACACACCCGATCTAAAAACCAACGATCGTGAGAAATGATTACAGCACAACCTGCGTAGTTATCCAAGCCTTCCTCCAATGCACGAAGTGTATTCACATCCAAATCATTGGTTGGCTCATCTAACAATAATACGTTGGCTTCTTTTTTTAAAGTCATAGCTAAATGCAAACGGTTACGTTCACCACCCGAAAGGATTCCGCATTTTTTTCCCTGGTCGGAACCGTTGAAATTGAATTTGGAAACGTAAGCTCTTGAGTTTAATGTTTGTCCGCCAATTACAATGTTTTCGCTTCCACCGGTTAATACTTCATAAACGGTTTTGTTAGGATCTATATCAGCATGTGATTGATCAACATAAGCAATTTTTACGGTCGAGCCGATTTTAAATTCCCCTGTATCAGGTGTTTCTTCTTTCATTATCATCCGAAACAATGTCGTTTTACCTGACCCATTCGGGCCTATGATACCAACAATACCAGCGGGAGGTAATTTAAAATTCAGATGTTCGTATAATAATTTATCACCGAATGCTTTCGAAACATCAATGGCTTCAATAACTTCGTTACCCAAACGAGGACCGTTTGGTATAAATAATTCTAATTTTTCTTCAGTGGCTTTAGCATCAGCACCAAGCATTTTTTCATAGTTCTCTAAACGGGCTTTTGATTTTGATTGCCGCCCTTTAGCTCCCTGACGCACCCAATCTAACTCGCGCAATAAAGTTTTTTGTCGCTTGCTCTCTGTTTTCTCTTCCTGTGCCAGACGTTTTTGCTTTTGCTCCAACCAGTCGGAATAATTGCCTTTCCAGGGAATACCTTCCCCACGGTCTAATTCCAAAATCCATCCCGCAACATTATCAAGGAAATAACGATCGTGGGTAACGGCGATAACTGTTCCTTTATAATTTTTCAAATGTTGCTCCAGCCAATCAACCGACTCTGCATCCAAGTGGTTGGTAGGCTCATCTAATAATAAAATTTCGGGTTCCTGAATCAATAAACGACATAAAGCAACACGTCTGCGCTCACCACCTGATAAATTTAAAATAGGTGTATCACTTTCCGGACAACGCAATGCTTCCATGGCTTGCTCCAAACGATTATCCAAATTCCATAAATCAAAAAGATCTATCTGATCCTGTAATTTCGCCTGACGATTAATGAGCTTATCCATTTCCTCAGGAGTCATTTCTTCAGCAAATTTGTTATTTACTTCTTCATATTCATTTAAAATATTCATGTGTTCCTGGGCACCTTCACGAACAATTTCTATTACAGTTTTAGAATTATCTAATTGTGGCTCCTGCTCCAGCATTCCAATTTTATAACCGGGTGAAAAATGGATTTCGCCCTGATAATTTTTATCAACTCCAGCAATAATTTTGAGAAGTGTGGATTTACCAGAACCGTTTAAACCCAGAATACCGATTTTAGCTCCGTAATAAAATGATAAGTAAATATCTTTTAAGATAGTTTTACCTGCAGGTAACGTGCGACTCACGTTCACCATCGAAAAAATAATTTGTCTGCCTTCTGACATATTTTAGATTTGTAGAATTGTAGAAATACCTGTTTAAAAATTGTCCGTTCAGTCCTTAACGCAACGTACAGAAAAGCCTCGTGCTTTATTTCCAGGGCGTCTGTTCACCAAAGAACTGCTATAATTTAAGTTTCGGTACCAGGGAGAGCCAAGTGACTCTGAAGCCGTCCACCAGTAACCGTTTAGACCCAAATTTGAGTATGTACCTCCCCCAACGTATCCTCCAGGAAGCGCTAAAAAACCGGAAGCGTTTGTAGCGCCTGTGTTTGGAGTCATCCATATGGCAGTTCCTGTATTTTTAAGGTTGCCGCCTTCATCAGTTCCCGTATAACCTATTTTTAATATATCATAGAGGAAAGCATCAGGATCAGTTCCAACGCTTTTTTCTAATAAAGTCCATTCGTAATGCGAAGGAATGTGCCAGCCCTCGCGGCAAATCCCTTTAGCAGGTGTCTTACATGCTGGATTCTGTGCATCACCATTACATGAAACGGAACCATTCAACATCTCATCCCACTCGTACAAGCCTCCGTAAATATTGCAATTATCTAAAATATCTCCATAACAATATTTTTGAATGCCTTCTCCTCCTTGCCCTGTTACAACTGGTGTTCCGACACCACTGGTAGAATAATTCAGGTTTTGAGCCATCCAGCATTGTGTGCTTGTTCCTGTACCCGTCTGCACTATCTTATATACATTTTTATCGCGATTATCTGTCAATGTAGTTAATCCTCCACATCCTGATGTTTGAATAGGGGTAGTAATAATTTGAGGAACAAGTGAACCATTACTTGTGGGGGATTTTAAATCACGGGTATTTATTGATGCTGAAGCAGTAACTAATGGGTTAATATCATCTTTTTTGTTTTGAGCTAAACAGTTGTATTGAGAAAAAAAACCGGAAACCGAAAGGAGTAAAACAGATGCAACTTGTAAACTTTTTTTTTGAGTTTTCATTGAGTGAATTTGATTGTGAATAAATAATGTTAAAGAATTTATCGTCGTTGATGTACTAATTCATTTTTTAAAAATAAGCATCGAAAGATACAAATAATAAATCAAAATCAGAGTTTCAAAAAAATAATTATCCAGGCAAGTTCTGTTCCTTTTTTTTTCCTTGCCTGATCTTAACAAATTTATCTGGGCGAATTAGGTTTTTGCCATTAGTTTTGCCAATTAAAATTTATTAAAAAGGTAATAAAATTAGTTTTATAAGATTAAAATGGACAGTATTATCTACATTTAATGACAAATCATAAGAACATATCAACAAGAAAATAGCATGTTCTTCCCTTATAGGGTGAGAGGTACGAAAAAATGAGGTTTAAATTTCAACAATCATAAAAACATCCCGTAAAAAAAGTAAATTTGTAAACAACGTAAACTTCCCACATTAAACTTTACCATGTCAAATAAATATTTAGATGAATTAAATTCTGTGCAACGCAAAGCTGTTGAATGTACTGAAGGTCCTGTTATGATTATTGCAGGTGCAGGATCTGGAAAAACGCGTGTACTTACCTATCGTATTACACACCTGATAAAAAAAGGCGTAGATCCTTTTAATATACTCTCGCTCACTTTTACTAATAAGGCTGCTCGAGAGATGAAAGAACGTATTGCCAAAGTTGTAGGCACAGGGGAATCAAAAAATATATGGATGGGAACCTTTCACTCGGTGTTTTCCCGCATTTTACGCTACGAGGCTGAAAAGATTGGCTATCCAAGCAATTTTACAATTTACGATACGGATAATTCCAAAAGTTTAATTAAAGCAATTTTAAAAGAGCAAGGCCTGGATGATAAGATATATAAACCAGGCTTGGTGTTATCACGCATTTCTGCTGCAAAAAATAATTTAATTTCTGCACAAGCATACATGAATGATAAACAAGCTGTGGAAGAAGACCGTCAGGCAGCAAAACCAAAAATGGGGCTTATTTACCAGATTTATGCCAATCGCTGTTTTAAAGCAGGGGCAATGGACTTTGATGATTTATTATTTAATACTAATATCTTATTACGTGATTTCCCGGGTGTATTGCATAAGTACCAGCATAAATTCAAATACATAATGGTGGATGAGTATCAGGATACTAACTTTTCGCAATATGTAATCATTAAACAGTTGGCTGCAGCTTTTCGCAATATATGCGTGGTTGGAGATGATGCGCAAAGTATTTATGCTTTTCGTGGAGCTAACATTCAAAATATTTTCAATTTCGAGAAAGATTATCCTGAGCTGAATATATTTAAACTGGAACAAAATTATCGTTCTACAAAAATCATTGTAGGTGCTGCAAATACTGTTATTGCCAAGAACATAGAACAGCTTAAAAAAAATGTATTTACAGAAAATGTTGAAGGAGAATTGATTAAGGTAATGAAAACTGAATCGGATAATTCCGAGGGCAGTTTTGTGGCAAGTTCTATTTTTGAAACAAAGATGAATGAACAAGCTTATAACCGTGATTTTGCAATTCTTTACCGTACCAATGCACAGTCACGTGCGATGGAAGAAGCGTTGCGGAGGCAAAATATCGCCTATCGCATTTTTGGCGGACTATCATTTTATCAGCGCAAAGAAATAAAAGATTTATTAGCCTATTACCGCCTCGCCATTAATAGTAATGATGAGGAAGCATTAAAAAGAATTATCAATTATCCTGCACGTGGAATTGGTGATACTACCACCGATAGAATTATTGTTGCCGCAAATGACCATAACATAAGTCTTTGGAGAGTTATTGAAAATATTAATGAGTTTGATATTGGATTAAATGCGGGTACCAAGACAAAAGTTGCAGATTTTACGGCCATGATAAAAAGTTTTTCGGCAATGCTGAAAACACATAATGCTTATGATTTAGGGCAATATATAGCGGTTCATTCGGGTGTTTTAAGAGATTTATATGCAGATAAATCACCGGAAGGGGTGAGTCGTCATGAAAATATTCAGGAGCTTTTAAATGGATTAAAAGAATTCACAGAAAGTGAAATTGAACTGAATGATATTGGAGCAGAAGTTGAAAAAACGATTGAGATACAAGATTCAAATACTGAACAACAAGCCGTATTCCCTGAGTTTCCCAATAGCAAAGATGAAAAACATGTGATAGAAAAGGATGTTAATGACTCTTTGTTTTCTTTAGATGAACAAATGGCTTTGACTGAAAATCCACCATTGGATGAATCAAAAAATAATACACTTGATATTTTTATGAGGGATATTGCTTTGATGACTGATGCAGATAAAAAAACAGAAACGGAAGAAGACAGAAATAAAGTTTCTTTAATGACAATACATGCTGCAAAAGGTTTGGAGTTCCCTTATGTTTATATTGTTGGTTTGGAAGAAAATTTATTTCCTTCGCAGATGTCCTTAACCGAAAGAGCTGATTTAGAAGAAGAACGAAGATTGTTTTATGTCGCCGTTACCCGTGCTGAGAAACGTGTAACACTTTCCTACTCAACTACCCGCTATAAATGGGGAAATTTGATTTATTGCGAGCCAAGCCGTTTTATTGACGAGGTGGATGCTAAATATTTGGAAATGCCATCAGAAAATAACAATCGTTTGTTTGGTAATGAAGAGTATCCGAGCAAAGCCAACCATCATACCGGTAAGCCTAAAGAAACATTTGTGCAGCGACCTGTTATGGGTAAAAAATTAGTTAAAATAAACTCCGCTTCCAAAAACACTTCGGATTTTGACACCGAAAGTTTACGCAATTTGCAAGTGGGTATGCAAGTTGAACATGATCGTTTTGGAAATGGTAAAGTAATAACTATGGACGGTACTTTTCCAAATAACAAAGCGACCGTATTTTTTGAAGGAGCTGGACAGAAACAATTATTAATAAAGTTTGCGAAACTGAGGATTGTAGAATAAAAACCCAAAGAAAAAACCTCTTAAAGTATTCATACAATCTGTGACGAAGTGATAACAGGGGCAAATTGCTTATACACAATTCGAGGTGTTGCCCCATGAAAGTCACCAGAAAAAAAAATCAAACAAACGTTACGCTTCTTTTTTCTTTAACGTCATAAAAATTGATATTGCCAAAATAGCTAATAAAAGGATACTTGATATCAGGGAAATTTTTTCTCCGGTGAGATATACGGTTGGTTCAAACTTAAATTCAATAAGGTGTTTCCCTGCCGGAACGCGCATTGCGCGTAAAACATAGTCTGAACAAAGGTGTGGTTTTAATTCTCCATCCACATATGCGTTCCATCCTTTGTTGTAATAGATCTCTGAAAAAACAGCTAATTGTTCGGTTGTAGTATTAGACTCATATTTGAGGGCATTGGGTTTGTAATCTGTCAACTTGATGCTTGCTCCTGCTTCCCTTTTTGGAATGAATCCTTCTAATTGATCTTCATAACGTTCGTCAATAACGGCAATGTTCCCGGGGTTTATTTCTCCAAGTGACTGAATTTCTTCATCAGCACTTTTTACCATTTTTATATTTCCAACAAACCATGCGTTACCCAAGGAGTAGCGGTTTTGAAGAGGAGGTGCATCCTTGTTGTAAATAATGTAACGTGTATTCAGCATATTCAAAACACCCTGTCTTGCAAATGTTGCCCGCAATGACGAATCGGTTGGATTAGATCTTAGCGTAGTTATTATGTTCTGGATACTGTTTTGAATATGGGCATCAATCAACTCCTGGTATCTTCTTAATTTTGCAGCATGGTATCCTCCTATTGATTTATGATAGTAGGAGGTGCTTGATTCATTAAAAGTATTTACAGCAATATTTAACACACGATAATCAGGATCTTTATCTTGTAAAATATCCTCGCTTGCTTTAGTTAAAGGAAAGGGTATTTTTGCTTCACGTTTCGATTTGAAATTTTCGTCATTCAAATATCCCCTGTCTACCTGAACCAAATCAATTGTAATCAATAAACCTAAAATTACGATTAGTAAATTTTTACTGATTTTTGATTTAAAGAATAACCAAAGTACAACAGCGGATGATGCTATGAAAAAGAAACTGCGAATTGCATCCTGTTTAAATAATGAGGTGCGAACAATTTCAATATTGTCCACTACTTTTTGAGCCATATCGGGGCCATCACTTTTTGAATATTGATCAAAAATTCTATTATATTCTCCATCAGCAAAAAAAGTTAGGATGCCCGGGAAAATGAAATAGAAAAGCGACAAACCACCTGTTAAAGCAAATGAAATGATGAAGGAGTTTTGCACACTGATTTCTTTATTAATGAAAGGTAATTTGATTTTTTGTTTAAAAAAATCGGGTGTTTTAATAATTTTGTCGATTGCCAAAACAGCTAATAAAGGAATTGCAAATTCTGCAATTATTAAGATCATTGATACTGCCCTGAATTTATTATACATCGGAAAATGATCCAGGAAAAACTCGGTTAATGGCATAAAATTTCTTCCCCAGGCCAAAAGAATCGAAAAAATGGTAGCCGCCAATAGAGCCCATTTCATACGCCCTTCGACAATAAATAGTCCTAAAACAAATAAAAATACAATAATAGCTCCTGAGTATGGAGAAGTTGTAAATGGCTGGTCTCCCCAATATTGAGGTGTACCTCCTACTTTTTCACGTACCGTGGGATCAACATTTTTAAATGCTGATTCGTTTTCATATACGCCTGTGGAGGAGGAGCGTCCCTTAAATCCGGGAATCATCAATGTCATTGTTTCAGCTTTTCCTAAGCTCCACTGTGTAGCATAATCTTTATCCAGTCCCGAAGTTTTATTTCCTTGTTCAGAGGTTAATTCAGATGCGCCTCGTATTGTTGTAGTTGCATAATCAGCTGTATTCCATAAATTTGTGATATTGCAGCCAAGGGCCAGAGCCCCGGCAATTAAAAATACTGCCGCACTTTTAATGATTTTATTGTATTCTTTTTGTTTGATGAAATAAAACCATTCCACTCCTACATAAATAGCTAAAAACAAACATAAATAATAGGTAATCTGAATATGGTTGCATGTAAGCTCTATTCCCAGAAAGAGCGCCATAATAGCACCTCCAAGCATGTATTTCCCCCGGTTTACTAATATTACTCCTGCTAGTACCGGGGCAATATATCCAATTGCCATTGACTGGGTATTATGGCCGGCTTCAATTATAATAAATAAGAAAGCGGAAAAAGCAAAGCCGATACTCCCTATAATACTAAGCCAGGGATCGACTTTTAGAACAAGCAGGAGAATAAAAAACCCAATCAAATAAACAAAAACAAGGGCTGCAACACTTGGAACGCCTAGAGTATATACTTGACGAACATGTGGTAATAAATTGGCGGGGTAGCCCACACTTATTTGATAGGCCGGCATTCCACCAAACATAGAATTTGTCCATAAGGGCTCTTCATGATATTGTTCCCGGTAATCAATTATTTCTTTGGCCATTCCTTTATATAAAATGGCATCGCTTTGCATAAGTACTTTCCCTTTTAACATTGGACTGAAATAGGTTAAGGATAATCCAATAAAAATCAGGATAGCTGCAATTACCGGGATAATGGCTTTTAGATTGATGTTTTTCATTTTTAAATTATTATATGCTTCTTCACCGCTATCTTCCGGAAAAGAGGAAAGAGGACGAAAAAATCATAAATTATTGATTATTTGGAGTCTCAAAAAACAAATGTAAATTAAAATACATTGCAAAAATAAAAAGATTATGGCAGGAGCAAACTCAAAAGGACTTTTCAAATAATAATTTATTTTAATTCTTCATAATCAACGTATTCTCCTTCATCATCGCTTATTTTCTTTTTGGTAGGAGGGGCATAATTAATTGAGGTTTCACCTTCTTTTCGATTATTATTGCTGGGGGGGATATTGGATCCGTTTCTTTGTTTAGTTTTATAAGAACTAATGCTATTGAATACTTTCCAAAGAATCCAAATTACTAATATGGTATAAAAGGCATCTCTCATTTGATGCCACGAAGATAATGAGTTTTGTACAAATAGAATTATATTTGCATCAATTAAATATGAGCTCTGCTGATTTTTGATTTGTCGAAAAGTTTGATTTGAAGAGGTGTTTGTATTTCTGATTATATCAGTTTATCAATTAAAAATTTATGAAAATAAACCAGTTTTTATTAATCTGCACAATAACCTGTTTGCCAATTGTAATATTATCTTCCTGTTCTTCTGTAAAATATGTAAAACCTCTGAGTAAAAATCAACATGCTGCAGCTGTTTCACTGGGCGGTCCCCCATAGCCGTCAGGTTAAGATGTTTTTTAATACTTACAATATAAACAGGTCGCTCC
>JAVHPR010000343.1:0-9979 GCA_036170695.1 Bacteroidia bacterium | reverse complement strand
TCATAAGGAGCTAAGATACTATTTTTTTTACATGTCTAAAGCAGATAAGCAATTTCGTAAATTTACATCCGAATAGACTGTTAATAAAGTTAATTTAAAATTTCCAATCACGGTAGTAAAGGGTTTGAGAATTTTATAAATTGTTGAAAAAAAAAGGATTAATTGTTTTTTTAATTAAACTTATGTATATATTTGCTTAATTATTTGTGATAAAGGGCATTATTAATTAAACAGCTTTTATGGTGTTAGATATTTATGGTTTCTACGATAAAATGGAGCAGAATAATATTATGCTCTCTTTTAAAGGCGATATTACATCAGATTTGCTGACCTCCATTTTGCAAATAATGGAAGCAAAGCTGGATAATTGGCAGGAAGAACCTAAGGTTAAAAAGAAGGTTTACAACGTTCTGGTTGAATGTCTTCAAAACCTTTACCATCATATGGATGAAATAGCTCCGGATCAAGATGAAAAGATCCGTTCAGCAATTTTTATGATTGGCAAAATAGACGGTCAATACAATATTATTACCGGCAATTATATTAAAAATAATAATATTCCAAACCTGCAAAAATTATTAGAAGAAATTAACGAACTTAGCAAAGAAGAATTAAAAGAATACTATAAAGAAGTTTTAAATAATGGCGAAATGTCATTAAAAGGCGGAGGGGGATTGGGTATGATTGATATTGCCCGTAAAACAGGGGGAAAACTTCAATTTCATTTTACACCTATTGACGACATTTACTCATTTTTTAGCTTAAATATTAATATTGTACAATAAACATAGATTATAATTATGGAAGCAATTTCAATTGAAGGAACACCAAAAACCCCAACCGTTAATTTTGATACCGGTAAAGGCTTTTTAGAAATTAAAGGCCGTTCAATTCCCGAAAATTCTATTGAGTTTTATAAACCAATAGTAGATTTATTAGAAAAATATGCTATTAAGCCATTGGCTGATACGAATGTAAACATACAGTTGGAGTATTTTAATACTAGTTCTTCCAAATGTATTTTAGATGTATTCAAAAAGCTTGAAGGCATCAATAAAGGTGGCAGTAAAGTAGTTATTAACTGGTATTATGAGGAGGATGATGAAGATATGTTAGAGGCTGGTGAAGATTATCAGGCAATTATCAATGTCCCATTTAAAATGGTTCAGGTTGTTGATTAGGCTATTTAAATTTTATTAGTCCCAAATGGACAACAGAGAGCTTCATGGAAATATGAAGCTCTTTGTTTTTGGTATAAAGTATGGAACCGTTATTATGGCAAATTCATTAAAACTTTGCTTTATTTACATTTGAAGTAGGGAACAACATACTGTAGCATAACTCAAATGCCCATTATCTGCACTACTTTGCATCACATAAAACTTTTCACCCTTTTAGTATATTAAATTCCTGAATTAAATTTTCGAACAATTGTGAGTTGTTTAACGAAACATGTTGGGGTTCACTTAAATCAACGGCTTTTGCAAAAGCATCTTCATGATATTTGTAAATACTCCAAGCACCGTTGTTGTATTCAAGCGCTGTTAAATTCTCTATCCAGTCGCCGGAATTCAAATACATAATTGCCCCTTTCTCATTTTTCAATTCCCGCATTTCAGGATGGTGAATGTGACCGCAAACAACGTAATCATATCCGTTGGAGATTCCAATATCAGCAGCTGTTTGTTCGAATGTATTAACGAATTTTACCGCACTCTTCACACTATCTTTTATTTTTTTTGAGAGCGAAATCTTTCCTCTCCCCATTTTTTGAGAAATATAATTTACTGCTCTGTTGAGCAGTATTAGTAAATCATACCCTTGAGAGCCCAATTTTGTTAGCCATTTGGCATGTTGCATTGTTACATCAAATACATCACCATGAAAAAACCAAGCTCTCCGGTCATCCAATTTTAATACTACTTTATTTACAATTTTTAATGACCCCATTTTAAAACCAACAAATCTCCTCATCATTTCATCGTGATTGCCCGTAACATAATATACTTTTACACCTTTTGCTATTAGGCCGGTAATATGTTTAATCACCTGCATGTGGCTGGCGGGCCAATATCGCTTATTGAACTGCCAGATATCAATAATATCCCCGTTAAGTATCAGCTTTTCAGGCTTAATACTTTTCAAATATTGCATTAATTCTTTAGCATGACAACCATATGTACCCAGATGCACATCTGAGATAACGACGACTTCTACTTTCCTTTTTTTTGTTTTCATATTTTTTTACTCTATTTCTGTATTCTAAGATTATTATCATATTACAAAATAGGCAAATAAATACCAACTGAACTTTAACCAATGATTAACAAATTATTATCTATTCCTTTCAAACCCCTTACACGCGAACATTGTATTTTTTTGTATATTAGAGATGGAGATGTGGAAATATATTTATGTAATTTTTCAAAACCTTCAAAATCTTTAAATTCACGAATGGAGGGGGAGGCTAAAGTCGCTTTCAAAAATTATTAGCTTTGGTTGAATGGCATTTGGAAAAGAAATGACTTCAACGAGTGTTGTAAATTGTTAGAATAAAAAAACATGTTAAAATTCATACTTATAGCCAATACCTTTAATTGTTTTGATAAAATCTTCGCCTATTTTCTCTCGCAATTTACGGATATGAACATCAATAGTTCTGTCTCCTACCACTACATCATCCCCCCAAACTTTATCCAATATCACTTCCCTGGTAAATACCTTCCCTGGTTTTGACGCAAGTAAATCAAGTAATTCAAATTCTTTTTTCGGCAGGTTGATTTCTATTCCTTCTTTCTCTATTAAATAACGCTCACGGTCAATTTTTATTCCTCCGGTAGCCTTCACCTCCGTCTTATTGGGTTCATTAATTGCACCCCTACGTAATAATGCTTGAATACGGCTAATTAATACCCTTGGTTTAATAGGCTTATTAATATAATCATCAGCACCAACATCAAATCCTGCAATCTGAGAATAATCCTCATTACGAGCTGTTAAAAATGCAACCACCACGTTTTTAAATCCGGGGATTTCCCGTATCTCTCTACAAGTTTCAATTCCATCCATATCTGGCATCATTACATCCAATATAATCAGAGCGGGATTTTCTTGTTTAGCAATTGCGATTGCCTCGTTCCCATTAATAGCGGTAAATACCTCGTACCCTTCTTTTTTTAGATTGTAACTAAGAAATTCTAAAATGTCTTGTTCATCATCTACCAGTAATATTTTTTGTCCTTTACTCATGAAATCCAATTATTTAAATGTAAAGTTCAGACTTGTATTTTACATAAGAGTTAAATCTAAATTAACTTTACGTTAACAAAAAGAAATCGTTTAGTTAAAATTAAATCTAAAACATAATATCTTAGCGAAAGGCGCTAGAATCTAATCGAATTGAATCATTCGAGGCCATTAATGATGAGTTTAGATTAAACAACATGTTTATATTTTTTAGTTTAACGTTATTGAATTATAAAGGGTAACCCGTTAAACATGCACCTCAACAAAGGAGATGGACTTTAAATCTTGTCTAAAGAAAGGCGAACATTTATTTCTACTTGGAAAAAGCCTCCGAATAATTTCCTAAAGTAAAAATAATATTAAGTTAATGTAAAAGCCCAAATACAAAACTACTTTCGCATGGAATTCAAAGACTAAAATGACAAACTCCAATTTCAAAATATTAATCATAGATACTGACATTGAAGTTCTATCAACTGCCAACGCAGCGTTGAAAGCCGAAGGATTCACAGTTATCACCTCCACAAGTTCGCGGGCAGCAATTCAACATGCTATTGAGAAGCGCCCTCAACTTGTTTTGCTTGAGTTATTGATGCCGGAATTAGACGGCATTGATATTTCGCTTGAGCTAAGAAGCAAGCCTGAATTGATAGATACATTAATTGTTTTCCTTACTGAACGTAATGAGGATTACTCTCAGATAGCCGCATTTAATGCTGGTGCAGATGATTACATAATTAAACCAGTAAAAATGCGCGTATTAGTAAGTCGGCTAAAGGCTTTATTGAAACGCCATCCAACCAATCAGGAAAAGATTACTAAAAATGATTCCATTGGTTTAATCATTGATCGTGAACGTTACCTCGTTTTTAAAGATGGTCAGGAAATAATTTTGCCACGAAAGGAATTTGAATTGCTTTCCTTGCTTTCAGCTTCACCACGAAAAGTATTTACCCGCAAAGAAATTTCACAATTAATTTGGGGATATGAATTTAAGGCAAAGAACAGAACCATCGATGTTCACATTCTAAAAATTCGTGAAAAGTTAGGTGATAACTACATTAAAACAATTAAAGGAGTTGGATATAGCTTGTAAGGGATGATTGGTTTGACTATAAAGAAAACTTTATAATAAAATAAAAATATCTGGATACTATTTAGAAGAGTTGATTTTTATTAATAAAATTTTTCTGATTTTTTTATAAATTATCGTAGTTTTTTTCACTACTAATTTTTCCATTTTCATCCCACATATACCAGGTACCTGCTTTTTTGCCAAATGCATAAATCATTTCATAGCGTTTTATACTATTACTATCCCATATCAACCAAGTACCGTTTTTCTTTCCGGACACATAATATGCCTCTGCTATTTTGCGGCCTGCTTCATCCCAACGCAACCACTGTCCGGTTTTTTCATTTTCTAAAAATGATCCTGTTTCCATTACAAATCCATTTTCATAGAAATAAGTTACATTTCCATTCGTTTTGCCATCAGCAATGGCTATGGTGGACTTCTTGTTTCCCGTTTGAAAATAAGCAGTATAAGAACCCGTGTATAAACCTCCATTATTGGTATAATACAAACCGTCTTTTAAAATAATATCCTGAGCTGACACGCCTAAAGCCAATGTGAGACTTACAAAGAGTAATAGAATTATTTTTTTCATGACCTTGTTGTTTTTAACAATTACAATTTCTTATACAAAGGAATGAAAAATGTTAAAAAAAAGATAGTGAAATCGCATAAACTTACTTTAATGTTAAATTAATGTAAAGTTAACGTAGGAAATTATTGATTTTTTTAGAGCCGTAAAAGCAAAAAGCCTCCCTATAATAGGAAGTAGGCTATTAAATGGAAGGAGCTAAATTATTTTGATTCCAATTCAATAACAATTGAAGCGTATGAAAAGGATTCAATGTTAACTTTTATGTCATTATATGAAACAAAGGTCACTATTGCGTCTGTTTTTGCTGAATTTATACTTGCTAAAAAATTTCCGTTTAAATCAGTGTAGATTACCTGATTATCAATTTTGATTTCGGCACCTACAATTTCTTCCCCGCTTAACTTATCTATTACTTTACCGGAAATTACCTTTGTATTACCTCGATCTTTATTGTTATTGCCAGTCCCGGCAACTACGATATTCCCCACAAAGAGGGCAAAAAAAGCAATAATATAGATTTTCATATGGATGTATTTCATACTCCAAAACTACGTCTGATTAGTATATAAGACGTTACGGGATATTTAAGACTATATGAATAATGTGTTAAGGATTGTAAAGTTTACGTTAATAGAATTGCAAGCTCGAATTGCAAAAAAAAGGAGTTGTGAGAATGTGTAATCTATTTCTGGATAGTAGGTAATGTGTTTTGAGAAAGAAAGAAAACAATTTCGTTGCTTATGTGCTCAATATTATGCGACAAGCCTCTAATAACGATATGTTCGGGTGTTTCCATTTTCAAATAGTCGTCCAATCCGATAAATCCGGTGATTAGTTTTCTTCTGTGGTATTTCATCTTAATTTTTGTACAGAACACTCCAATTTCTTGTTCTGTGTCTACCGTGTTTACAACAATCAAATCAGGCACAATACCTTTTGCTTTTTTTAAAGCATCTTTCAAATTTGGAGATTTTATACTTTGAAAACCATTCCAGGTTAGTTCCTTTTCAATAAGTTCAAACCACTTGGTATTGTCAGATACAAATAAAATACGCATCATGTTTTTTGTTTGAATATAAAACTTTACATTAGGATAGTGTTACTTTTTTAACTTCCTCCAAAGTCTTGTCATTTTTTTCTTTTAGTGGGTTTGTTTTTACTGCAGCTTTTTTAGGCGTAATTATTTTAGGTGCTATTTTGTGCGAATCCTGTTTTAATAAATTAGTTTGCTTTTTTTTCAACAATGTAGAAAGCGCTTGTACTGCCGGTTTTGCTTTAGCTTTTTTAGGTGATTTAGACAATTTTGCAGTTTTTGTTGCCGCAGTTTTTGTTGCTGCAGTAGGTTTCTTTGCTATTGAACCCGCCTTTGGCTCAAGCAAAGTTTTAGCTACCGCTTTAGCAACTATTTTACTTGCCTGCCTTATCGATTTTTTTATTTTTTTTGTATCAACGGTTGTCATTGATTTTACAAATGCATTTAGAAGATCTGTTACTTTGCCTTGAAGATCTTTTTTAAAAGGTTTAGCTGTTTTTTTCATTTTTTTTGTTAATTTTTTTAGAACATAGACAAATACAACAAAAAGTTTTAATTAAATAGTAATTCAAAATTTACCTTTAGCTTCAAAACAATGAGGCTAAAGCATTTTCTCCTTGCTGATCTAAATTTTCATTTTTCGACTTTATTAATAATAAAAAAGCAGGGAATAGTTTTCCCCGTTTTTTTGTATTACTTCTTTTCATTTTCTTTCCACCAATCAGAAGCCCATTCAGAAAATTTATTCAACCCTTTATTTTGAATTTTGAATAACAATTCTACTTGCGTATGAATATTTTCTCCAAATTTTTCATTGAAATTTACAGCCAGATTCGTATGCTTATTATAAAAATCAAGAATTTCCATAGTGCTGTTAATTGTTAATTGACGGGAGGCTTCATAGTTTTCATGAATCAAATTTAAAACTTTTTCATGATTACTGCTGTTTGAATCTTTAACAGCATCAACAAGTTTTGTATTAAAATCAACATTCAATTCCATTTGTCGTGTATAAGCATTGATGATGCTGTCAAGTGCATCTTCTGCAAGTTCAACAGATTTTCCAAAAGTGTCTTTAAGAGTTCCTGTAACTGAATCCTCAATCTCTTGCTGATCTAATTTTTCTTTGATTGAATCAACAATTTTTTTATTGGAATCCAAAGCATTGCCAATGTATTTACTGTTGGAATCAATAATTTCACGGATTGTTTCTTTTGATTTCTCTGCAGTACCTTTAATGCTATTTTTAATTTTTTCTGATTTTTCGATCAATGTTGTGTTCATGTTTTCTGAGTTTTAACAGGTTTAAGTGTTGTTATTATTGAAAAAAACTTCAAGATGCCCCTTTCTTGTCTATTGTAAGAATTTCTTTTGAAGAATTCATCCCATTTTTTTATTACAAAACTATATTTTCAACGCTACTACAATATTTTCAAATCATTAAAGAATTGTTAAATCGGTTTATCTGTTTTTGAAAAATTAAAAACACCTGCAGCAATTTATGATACAGGTGTTTTTAGTTAATGAATTATTAACCTTAACCTATTTAATAACAAGCATTTTTAAAGTTTTGCCAAAACTCTCCGAAACAATAGTTGCAAAATAAATTCCTGCAGATATATCAGAAGTATTTATATTAACAGTATTGATACCTGAATTCATTTCCCCCGCAAATACATTTGCTGCAACCTTTCCAGTAATGTCATAAACTATGATTACAACTGTTGCAGGTTCATCTAAATTCAAGTCAACAGTAGCTTGGTTGTTTACAGGGTTTGGATATAAACGAATACTGCTGATCTTATTTCCATTTTCTTCAATTCCGGCAAAAATATTACCGAATTTATTATCTGTAAAAGAAGCTCCCGTTGCCGCAATTGATGATGATTGCAAACGATAATCAGGTGTGGTAGATAATAAAGCGGGGAATGCATTTATCCAGGCTATTTCTGCTATGGTTTTTGTTGAATCGTTATTATCTGTTGAAAATATTGTATTGTAAATCAATTGTGATGCATTCGCATCCGTTGTAATTACTTTAGCAATATCTGATGCAAGTAGGTTGTTTGAAAATACCGCAGAGTCATTAGTGGTAAAATTATTTACTGTACCGGCATCTTTCAGGTAAACACCTTTTTCCCATGAAGAGGCGATTGAGTTAAATACAGAGATAGAAGAATTTCTGCGAATATAAAAAGCTCTTTCAAATTTTTCACCGACAGGCAATGTTACAGTACCATTCCGTAATGGACCTACACTTGTTATGTTCGAGAAAATTGCTGCTGTTCTTGGTAAATTGGCTGTTCCGGTTGCATCGTTATCTGATTCAAATCCATTTGAATCACCAGCTGCATCAAACAAGTCAGCATCTCTTACTATCAAACCAAATTGTACACGTCCTCTGAAACCAAAGTCAGTATCAAAATCATCATCAGTACCACGGAAAGCAATGAGGTATTTTGCATCTACAGTCCCACCAAACCATTCAAAACTATCATCACCAGAAAATGAAACTTGAATATGGTCAATTTTGGTTTTTGAACCTACTGACCCTAATGTTAAACCATTTATTTCTTTATTTGGTTGAAATGCAATACCCGGAAATTCAATCCGTACGAAAGAAAATATGCCAGAGCTATCCAAATCATTTGCTCCTCCATATTCACTATTTGCGGAAACGACTATACCCTCTATGTTAGCGATACCGCCTGGTTGGTTATTAGTTGCATTTCCTAAAATTACAACTCCCCCCCAGTCACCTTCAGCTCTTGCGCCAGAAGCTTCACTGGATGTAAATACAATTGGATTACCTGATGTTCCCTGTGCAACTATTTTTGAACCTTTAGAAATAAGTAATGTACCTTGAGTCGCTTTGTCACCACGTATTACCACTCCAGCCTGAATGGTCAGTACTGCATTGTTTTTTACATAAATTTTATTTTGTAATAGTACAATGGTTCCGGTTGACCAGGTTGTATTGGTAGAAATGTCGGTACTTACTGTTGTTGTGGGAGCACCGTAAGCTGTATTCTCGGGGTCAAAATTTGTCCAGCCTGAAGTCCAGTCAGTTGCTGAAGTGTTATCCGTTACTGGGAATGCCCCTTGGTAGGAAGTCTGTGTCCAAAAAGGTGTTTGTGCGTTTAAAGAGCTTCCCATTAAACTTGCAAATGCGAGTGTGTAAATTTTTTTCATTTTCTTTTTTAAATTATTAATTAATGTTTCCCATTAAATTTTTTTACAAAACTAATACCGGCGTATTGTGTGAAAATTAACCGGAGATTGTGTATTTCTTACTAAAACTTTAACTTAATGTTAAGTGCAAAGAATAAAACAGAAAACAATATGTTTAATATTAGACATTATCTAAGTTAAAGCTGATTCCAAGCTCTCCCTCTCCTTTTTAAAGGAGAGGGATGGGGTGAGGTTTAGAAAGAATTTAAAATTTATAAGAAACACCAAGAGACACGGTTTGCCCAAAATTGGTATCGATCATGGTATTATCTTTTTCTTTATCGTATTTACCATTTTTATCAATATCCTGATAAAAAATTGAATTCTGAGCAATAGCATCGCGAACATTTAATTTTATTTCTAAACGCTCTTTTATTCTTTTTGCAATTTGAAAGTCTAAGACATTGCGTGGTCTTTCCCAATAATCAGGCTCACTGGTACTTCCTACGATATAAATCCGCTTACCCACCAGATTGTAGGATACACTTACACTCAAACCATTTGTTGGGTGCATATACTGGATTCCTGCATTTACAATCACAGGAGACTGGCCTTGCAACGGACGTTCCTCAGCGGTAGCACCATTAATTTTACTTACATCTACATTTGATTTGATATATGAAAAATTAGTGTACAATGTGGTGGCTGATAAAAACGCGCTGGAGTCGTTTCCAAATAAAGAACTTAATTTAAAACGATATTCTAATTCCACTCCGATATTAGTTGCTTTTGGAACATTCACATAATATATTAATCGTTTAGTTATTTAGTATGTAAACATTTTCTAAGCTGCATATCT